>CAMLRI010000215.1 GCA_946482385.1 uncultured Cellvibrio sp. | reverse complement strand
GCCAGTGGCATGCGCAAGAGCAAGCCGCTAAAGATGCCCTGCGCCACTTTAGTGAACTTACCCGCAAGGGCCTTTGGGCAGCGGAGCAGGGTTTTGTACGCAAAGCGCGCGGCATTCACAAAGAGCTGCAGGAAAAGCAGGCGCAGCTGGGTGAGCTGCCCAAACTCCTGCAAAGCAAATGGGAAGAGTTTGAAGCCCAACTGCACAAACTGGGCGATTGGCACGAATTCGCCGTAACGCCAAAAAAAGAGGCATTGGTAGAGCAAATGCAAGGCCTGATCGGCAGCAAAATGGCGCCCGAAGACCTGGCCAGCAAAATCCACGACCTGCAAGACAGCTGGAAAGAAGTGAGCAAAGGTGGCCAGCAACAGGACGATCACCTCTGGCAACAATTCCAGCAGGCTTCGGCACAAGCCTATGCCCCCTGCAAAGAATTTTTTGAGGCCCAAGCCGCCGCGCGCGAAGCCAACCTGGGCAAACGCCGCGAGCTGGTCAACCAACTGCAAACTTATTTGACCAATTACGATTGGGCCAATGCCGTATGGAAAGATGTGGAGCAAACCCTGAAGGTGGCGCGCCAGGAATGGCAGACCTACTGGCCAGTGGCGCGCAAGGCCGGCAACGATATCCAAAAAGAATTTGAAAACCTGATGGAGCAGTTGTTCGGCAAAATCAGCGCCGAATTTGAACGCAATAAACACAGCAAGCAGCAGCTGATCGAACAGGCTAAACAATTGCTCGACAGCGGCGACCTGCGCGCCGCCATAGAGCAGGTAAAACAGCTGCAAAACCAATGGAAAACCATCGGCAAAAGCTGGCACAAAGAAGAACACCAACTCTGGCAGGAATTCCGCAAACACTGCGATGCCCTGTTCGCCCGCCGCAACCAGGAGGCAGACGCCGCCAAACAAGCGCGCGAGCAACAGCTGCTGCAGGCCCAGGCACTGCTGGAAAAACTGCAAGGCTACGCCAGCCTGCCCCTGGCCGAGCTACAAGCCAGCCAAGTGGAACAAGACAGCCTGAAAGCAGAATTCACCGCCCTGGAATTGCCGCGCGATTCCGCCAAAAAATTGCAGGAGCAATATCAGGCAGCGCTCAATAACATCAGCCTGCGCTATAAAAATGCCCGCGCAGAAGCCGTTCAAGCTGGCTGGGGTAAATTCCTTGCCGCTGTCGACCAGGTACACCAGTACGAATTGGCACTGCTGGCCGGCAAGAGCGCCGCTAGCGATCAACTGCAAGCCCTGCTCGCCGATACCCAGGGCTGGCCCAGCGGCGCCGCCAACCTGCTGCAACAGCGCATCGCCAAAGCGCCTGAATTAACCGCCGCCCAGCAAGAACAAAGTGGCGAACAGCTGCGTTTGCTGTGTATCCGCGCCGAAATCCTTACCGGGCGCGACACCCCGGCAGCGGACAAAAACCTGCGCATGCAGTACCAGGTTCAACAAATGCAGCAAGCCTTTGGCCAGCGCGACCAACACTTCGAGCCATTGCTGCTGGAATGGCTGGGTGTAGCGGCCACAGAGGAAAAGGTTTACCGCGAGCTCTGGACGCGCTTTAATGCTTGCCGCGAGCACGCAATAAAATCCTGAGGCCAATAACAGCGACGATGTAAAAAACCTGGCCGATAACGGATCACCACAACAGGAGAATAAGGGTGTCCAGACAATCCAAAATAGTCATGCGCCCGGAGTCGAAAGAAATTGCCTACGACCGTCCGGCCGCCGCACAAATCGTGAATTTTATTCGCGACGCTATAGTCAGCATGGAGTTATTGCCCGGGCAGATGATTTCGGAAACCGCCCTGGCCCAGCAATTTGGCGTTAGCCGCACGCCGGTGCGCGAAGCGCTGATCCAACTGTCTGCCATCGGCTTTGTGGAGGTGCTGCCCCAGCGCGGCACCTATGTCACCAAGTTCAGCATGGATAAAATCCTGCAAGCACGGTTTATCCGCGAGGCACTGGAAGTGGCGGTGGTGAGCCACCTGGCCAGCGGCTTAAGCGATGACCTGCGCGCGGAGGTGGCGGAGGTGAGCGAAAAAATTATTGGCGAGCAACAGCAAGCCGCCGCCGCTGATGACCCTATCGCCTTCCAACACCTGGACGACGATTTCCACCGCACCCTGGCGCACTACACCCAGTACCCGCGCCTGGTTACCCTGATTGAATCGGAAAAAGCCCATATGGATCGCGTGCGCTGCCTGGCACTGCATGTAAGCGGCCAATACAGCCGCATCATCAACCAACACAGCGCCATCGTAAAAGCCATCCGCAACGGCACCGCCGATAAAGCCGCCGCTGCCATGAGTGCACACATGAAGGATGTCTACAAAATCCTTGAAGTGATTCCGCAGGAGCACCCGGAATATTTTCTCTAGTACTGCCCCCGCCCACCCCAAACGCAGCCCCGGCTGCGTTTTTTGTTTTCCGGGGCAGCAACATAAAAAAGCCGGGGAAGCGCTGAAAAATCTTGGCAACGCAGGTAATTTTTCAGAAGTTCCCTAGACTTATAGCGCCCCCAAGACTCAGGAGCGCGCCATGAGCAACAACCACTGCCAAAAACTGATTCACTCCAGCCACCAGGAAGGCCTGCGCCAAGCCTACCGCCAACACAGCGCCGCCCTGCGCGCCTGGTTTGTCGCCTTCGGTGTGGCCTTCCCCCTGTTCCTGGCTACCAACGATATTATGTGGGATCAATTTTCCCATCACGATAACGCCATCTTCACCGCTTATTTGTTTTTTGCCGGTGTGGTTATCCAGGTGGTGTTGGCGATTATCGACAAGTACGCCGACCTGTTTTGTTTAAGCGCCAGCCTGGGCTTTAAAGATGCCAATGATCGCGCGGTAAAATTTGGCTGCTGGTGGCTGCGCTACGACTCCCCCAGCGTTGTGGCGGATGTGTTGACCCTGGGGTTATTTATCTACGCCGGGCACAACACCATCGCCATTCTGTTGTGCCGCTAGCTACCGGCCGGCAACATCACCACCAAACCATTAATGCCCGCAGGGCTTGTACCCGCCCCCTGAACCAACACATTCAATTGCCGCTGCCCCTGGCCTGCGGGCAAATTCACACGCAATTCGCCGGGGGCATAATCGCTTTTTTGGCCAAGCAATTTGCCATCCAGCCACACCTCGGCCTTGCCGGTAATCTTGCGAAAATGAATGCTGGCTGTGCCGTCGGATAAATCCTGGCGCGCGGTAAAGTGGGTGCGATACAAACGCCAGTTGCCGCCCTGGTTTGGCCCCTGTGCCGGCGGGCTTTCCAGCATGGGGATTTGCCCCCAGCCCCAGGTGTTCATATCGTTATCGGCCAGCTGTTGCAGCGGATCCGGGCGCACCAGGCTCGCTGGGGAAAAACGCCAATAGTGCAGCAGGCTAAGGGCAGAGCTTGGCGCCACATAGGGCACAGGCTCTACCTGGGCAACGGGAATAGCCAAACTGGCGCTGCTTAAACCGGGGGCGCTGGCAGTGATATTCAGGGTGCCGCTGGCTTCGTAATGGGATTGCACAAGCAACTGCGCCAACCCATTAAATAATTTTCGCGTTTTGCCTTTTTCATCCTCGTGGGAATTGGGGTCACCATTGCCGTGGCCGATGGATTTACCCGCACCGCTCACCGCAAGCGTTACCTGATGCTGGGCAATAGGCACAGCGCGCCCCTGGGCATCCAAAGCGCGCAGGGTGATGGGCATGGCATCGCGGCCGTCGCCCTTAAGCGATGCGCGATCGGCAATTAATTCCAGGGCCACTGCCTCGCCAGTGGTTTCCACCTGGGTGCGCGCCACCTCTATACCGCCCTTATAGGCGATGGCTTCCAACTTGTCCGGCGCGTAATTCACGTTAAAAAAATTCATGCGGTAGGGGTCGACCTGCTGCTCGCCCAGCTCGCGGCCATTGAGCAACAGCTTCACTGTTGCGGCATTGCTCATCACCATTACGCGAATATTTTCGCCTTCCTTGCCGGGCCAATTCCAATGGGGCGCTATATGCACCAGTGGCCGATCTTTTATCCACTGCACCTGATGTATGTAGTAAGCCGTTTTGGCAAAACCGTTTAAATCCATAATGCCAAAAAACGAACTCACCGATGGCCATTCATGGGGCGTTGGCTCACCGCGATAATCAAAGCCGGTCCACACAAAACCGCCGGCAACATAATCGCGGCTAGCAATAGCCTGCCAGGCATCGCGGTGGCTATTGCCCCAGTAGGCAAAATCCTCATCGTAACTGGCGATAATATTTTTGCCCGGGTCAGTCACAAATTCGCCGCGGGTCATAAATGCCGAGGTATCTTCCGAACTGGTAAAAGGCATGTGCGGGTTGG
This sequence comes from uncultured Cellvibrio sp., assembly GCA_946482385.1. The sequence goes on along the minus strand of CAMLRI010000215.1, from coordinate 609 downwards.
CACTGTGGTAGCGGTCGTAATCTGGCACCTGGTAATTAGCGCCCAGCACATCCACCGCGTGGGACACATTCAAGGGCGTAAAAAATCCGCCATTCATCGCCGCTGTTACCGGGCGGGTATCGTCCAGGGCTTTTACCGCCGCTGTCATACGCCGCACCATTTCGTAACCCACTTCGCTGCCTTGCACTGGCTCTTCGTTAAATACCGACCACAAAATAATGCTGGGGTGATGGCGGTCGCGGCGCACCATCCACTCCAGTTGTTTGATGTAATCCGGCGATGGATTGAAATTGCGGTTTTCATCCATCACCACAAAGCCCATGCGATCAACCATATCCAGCACTTCCGCCGCCGGGGCATTGTGGGCAAAGCGAATGGCGTTAACCCCCAGCTCTTTCAAGCGGCGCAAACGGTATTGCCAAATCGAATCTGGCACAGCCACGCCCACACCGGCGTGATCCTGGTGAATACACACGCCCTGCAATTTCAGGTGTTGGTCGTTAAGGAAAAAACCGCGCTGGGCATCAAAACGAATGCGGCGAAAGCCAGTGTGCAAACTGGTTTCATCTATCAATTTTCCATCCAGCTCCACGCGGGTTTGTACGCGGT
>CAMLRI010000214.1 GCA_946482385.1 uncultured Cellvibrio sp. | reverse complement strand
TACGCTGTTGGCATCCACGTCCAGGTTGTCGTCCATAATGCGGGTTTTGTAGTGGTCAAAATTTTCAAACACCAGGGCGCGGCCGCGGTGTTGCATTAATTGGGGCGAAGCGGCGCTGGGTTTCAATACGGCGCCGCGCGGTGCCAGGTTGCCGCGCAAAATACAAATGCCGCCATTGCTGCACAGCGGCTGCTGCAGCGGGCGAATTACCTCGTCGTTGTAGCAGGGCGCCTGTGCGTTATTTTGCCAAAGGCTTTTACCGTTGGCGGTGAGGCAATCTTTAATTAATAAATCCGCATCGCCCAGGCGTTTTAATACGGCGGGCAGGCCGCCGGCGTAATAAAAATCTTCCATCAAAAAACTGCCGGAAGGTTGCAGGTTAACCAGGGTGGGCACCTGCTGGCCGTAGGCCTGCCAATCGTCGAGGCTGAGGGGAATATCCAGGCGCGCCGCTATGGCTTTTAAATGGATCACCGCATTGGTGGAACCGCCAATCGCCGCGTTGGTACGAATGGCGTTAATCAGGCTGTTGCGGGTAATTAATTGCGAGAGGCGCAGGTCTTCGCGCACCATTTCCACAATGCGCATGCCCGAGGCATAGGCCAGGGTTTTGCGGCGCGCATCCACTGCGGGAATGGCGGCATTGTGCGGCAGCGATAGCCCCATGGCCTCCACCATGCAGGCCATGGTGCTGGCGGTGCCCATGGTGTTGCAGGTGCCGGCGGAGCGCGACATGCCCGCTTCGGCATCCATAAATTCTTGCAGCGAAATTTGCCCGGCCTTGTAGGCCTCGCTCATTTGCCACACCAGGGTGCCTGAGCCTACGTTTTTACCCTGGTGCTTGCCGTTCAGCATGGGGCCGCCGCTTACCACTATGCTGGGCAGGTCGCAGCTGGCGGCGCCCATCACCAGGGCCGGGGTGGTTTTATCGCAGCCCACCAGCAGCACTACGCCGTCGATGGGGTTGCCGCGAATGGATTCTTCAACATCCATAGAGGCCAAATTGCGGGTGAGCATGGCGCTGGGGCGCAGGTTGGATTCGCCGCTGGAAAACACCGGGAATTCCACCGGCACGCCGCCGGCTTCCAAAATGCCGCGGCGCACGCTTTCGGCCAGCTCGCGGAAATGGCTGTTGCAGGGGGTGAGTTCCGACCAGGTATTGCAAATGCCAATAATGGGTTTGCCCTGGAAATGGTGCTCGGGTATGCCCTGGTTCTTCATCCAGCTGCGATACATAAAGCCATTCTTGTCCTGGGTGCCAAACCATTGGGCACTGCGCAGGGGGCGGGCTGGATTCTTTGTCTTATTATCTTGGCTCATAGAGGCCTACATCAGATGGCAGCCGGGGTTAAAAATCGCAAACCGGGTTGTTGTTGATTTAATTGTATTATAATATCAATATAAATCAACCCTTGCATGCTTTACTTTGGCTGGCTGCGAATCACACCAATAAGAGAGGACATCCCCATGTTGAAGTTCACCCTAAAACACCTGGCGCAAACCCTTGGCCTTTTGGCCCTGGGGGCGGCGCCCCTGGCGCAGGCCGATAACCCTATTTTTAAGGATGTGTTCACCGCCGACCCGGCCGCCCTGGTGCACGATGGTCGCGTGTACCTCTATGCCGGCCACGACGAGGCGCCGGACAACACCAAGTTTTTTGTGATGAATGACTGGCTGGTGTATTCCAGCGACGACATGGTGAATTGGCAGGCCCATGGCCCGCGCCTGCATGTGAAGGATTTCCAATGGGCCAAGGGCGATGCCTGGGCCAGCCAGGTGATCGAGCGCAACGGCAAGTTTTATTGGTATATCACCGCCCGCCATAACGACACCAAGCCAGGCTTTGCCATAGGCGTGGCAGTGGGCGACAGCCCCCTCGGCCCCTTTAAGGATGCGCGCGGCAAGGCGCTGATCACCAACGATATGACCACCGCCACCAGCAACGATTGGGATGATATAGACCCCTCGGTGTGGATCGACGACGACGGCCAGGCCTATTTATTCTGGGGCAACACCAAGGCCTACTACGCCAAGCTCAAGCCCAACATGATCGAGCTGGATGGCCCGATTGTGGAGATCAAAACCCTGCCGGAATTTACCGAGGCCATTTGGATCCACAAGCACCAGGATAACTACTACCTCTCCTATGCCATGGGCTTCCCCGAGAAAATCGGCTACGCCATGAGCAAAAGCATCCTGGGCCCCTGGGAGTACAAGGGGATTCTCAACGAAGTGGCGGGCAATACCCCCACCAACCACCAGTCGATCATCACCTTTAACAACAAGCACTACTTTATTTACCACACAGGCGCCGGCCGCCCCGATGGTGGCCAGTTCCGCCGCTCGGTGAGTATTGATGAACTCTTCTATAACCCAGATGGCACCATCAAACGCATTGTGATGACCAGTGAAGGTGTTAGCGCCAACAAGGCGCCTGCGGCGGCCGGGGCCAAGGCCGATAAAAAATCCCAATAGCCCTTATATCGGACGGTTTTAACAGAAAAAAGGGCGCTGCCGCACATTGACAGCCCCTGGTTTTACTCCAATAATATTGTCATACAATATTAATATCCTCTGATGAGGCAATAGTATAAATAGTGGTGATGTTATGACGTCTTATGCCTTGGGCTTGGACTATGGTTCCGATTCGGTAAGGGCGCTCCTGGTGGATGCGCTCACCGGCAAAGAAGTGGCCAGCCATGTGGTTTATTACCCGCGCTGGAAAAAAGGCCTCTACTCTGTGCCGGCCAAAGACCAGTTCCGCCAGCACCCGCTGGATTACCTGGAAAGCCTGGAGCAAGTTGTGCGCGGCCTCTGGGAAAAAGCGCCTGCTGGTGCCGCCGCCCAAGTGGTGGGCGTGAGTTTTGACACCACCGGCTCCACCCCGGTAGCGGTGGATAGCGAGGGTGTCGCCCTGGCGCTCAAGCCGGAATTTGCCGACAACCCCAACGCCATGTTCGTGTTGTGGAAAGACCACACTGCAGTAAAAGAGGCGCAGGAAATTACCGCTGCCGCCAATGCCGCCAGCACCAATTATTTGCAATACGAAGGCGGCATCTATTCCTCCGAGTGGTACTGGGCCAAGGCGCTGCATGTGTTGCGTGAAGATGCCGCTGTGGCCAAGGCCGCTTATCTGTGGGTTGAACACGCCGACTGGATGAGCGCGGTGCTCACCGGCACCACTCACCCCAGCAAACTGCGCATGGGCCGTTGCGCCACTGGCCACAAAGTCATGTGGCACGCCAGCTGGGGCGGCTACCCGCCCAATGATTTCTTCACCGCTATAGACCCGCTGCTCAACGGTCTGCGCGATCGCCTGCCGGCAGAAACTTTTACTTCCGACCAAACCTGCGGCCAGCTCACCGCCGAATGGGCCGACAAACTCGGCCTGCCCGCCGGTATCGCCGTGGGCTTTTCTGCCTTCGACTGCCACATGGGCGCCGTGGCCGCCAATGTAAAACCTGGCGTGCTCACCAAAATCATGGGCACCTCCACCTGCGACATTACCGTGGCCAGCTACCAAGCCGTGGGCGACAACTGCATTCGCGGTATCTGCGGCCAGGTGGATGGCTCGGTGACTCCCGGCTATGTGGGCCTGGAAGCGGGGCAGTCGGCTTTTGGCGATCTCTACGCCTGGTTCCGCAATTTAATTAATTGGCCGCTGGCCAATTTGCTCGCGTCTTCTTCATTAATTGATGAAGCCACCAAGCAAAAACTCGCGCAGGAAATTGAAGACCAAACCCTGGTGGCGCTGAGTAAAGCTGCCAGCCAATTGGCGATCGGCGAAGCCGGTATTACCGCCCTCGATTGGGTTAACGGCCGCCGCACGCCCGATGCCGACCAGACTGTCGCCATGGCGTTAACCGGTTTGAAAATGGGCAGCCAGGCGCCGCAAATTTTCCGCGCCCTGGTAGAGGCCACCGCCTTTGGTGCCCGCGCCATTATCGAGCGCTTTAAAGAGGAAGGCATTGCGGTGGATTCCGTAGTTGCTATCGGCGGCATCTCCAAAAAATCCGACTTTGTGATGCAAACCTGCGCCGATGTGTGGAACTGCCCCATCGACGTATTGGAAAGCGAACAGAGTTGCGCCCTGGGCGCGGCGATTTTCGCGGCAGTGTGCGGCGGTGTTTACCCCAGTGTGGAAGCCGCGCAAAAAGTCATGGCCTCCAGTGTGTGCAAAACCTATCAGCCCAATGCCCAAGCGGCAGCGGCTTACGAAGGCCTGTATCAAAAGTATTTGCAGCTGGGCCGCTTTGTAAATGCCGGAGGTGTAGCGTGAGTTACCTGGAATTAAAGCGCGAAGTTTACGAAGCCAATATGGAATTGCAGCGCCGCAACCTGGTGGTTTACACCTGGGGCAATGTAAGCCAAATCGACCGCGCCAAAGGCGTTATCGCCATTAAGCCCAGCGGTGTGGCTTATGAAGTGATGACGCCGGAAGATATAGTGATTGTGGATCTGGAAAACAACATAGTGGAAGGCAAGATGCGCCCTTCTTCCGATACCAAAACCCACACCCATTTGTATCGCCACTTTGACAGCATTGGCGGCGTGACTCACACCCACTCCACCTATGCCACTGCCTGGGCGCAAACCCAGCAGGCGATTCCCTGTTATGGCACCACCCATGCCGATTACGCCTACGGCGAAATTCCCTGCACGGCGGTGATGACCGATGAGCAAATCCAACGCGATTACGAAGAGGAAACCGGTGTGCAAATCACCGATTGCTTTAAAGATCGCAGCCCCAAAGAAGTGCCCATGGTAATTGTGGCCGGTCACGCACCTTTTACCTGGGGCAAGAGCGGCGCTGATGCGGTTTACCACGCGGTTATCCTGGAAGAAATTGCGCGCATGGCGTACTTGACCAAAACACTACAGGCATCAACCGCAGCCTTAAAACAAGGCATTGTGGATAAACATTATTTACGCAAACACGGCAAGAACGCCTATTACGGGCAGAAGTAAA
>CAMLRI010000213.1 GCA_946482385.1 uncultured Cellvibrio sp. | reverse complement strand
GTGCTATAACATAAACAACGTCTAAGTTACGGAAATAGATAGAAAAATGGGCATTTTAAGTTTTCTCGATAAAAAGGCTAAGCCGGTGATTGGGCTGGATATCAGCTCCACATCGGTCAAGCTATTGGAACTTGTCCGTAGCGGCGACAGGTATCGCGTAGAGTCCTACTCGGTCAAACCCCTCCCGCCCAACGCTGTGGTCGAAAAGAATATTGCCGACCCCGCTGCTGTTGCTGATGTGATTCGCAGCATGGTCAAGCAGTCCAAAACCAAGTTAAAACACGCCGCCGTGGCGGTAGCTGGTTCAGCGGTGATCACTAAGGTCATCGATATGCCCATAGGGCTCAGCGAAGATGCCATGGAAAGCCAGATAGCCGCCGAAGCTGACCAGTACATTCCTTTCCCGCTGGAAGAGGTGGCCCTCGACTTTGAAGTTCAGGGCATATCGCCGCGCAATCCCGAGCAGGTTGAAGTTTTGTTGGCGGCATGCCGTCGGGAGAATGTCGATGTGCGTGAGCAGGTGTTAAATGAAGCCGGTTTGGTGGCGGAAAAGGTAGATATCGAAGCCTATTGCATGGAGCGCGCCTTCGAACTGGTTGCCGAGCAGTTAGAAGACCAGGAAGGCCAGGTGGTTGCCATCATAGACATAGGGGCAACCATGACCACACTGAGTGTGCTGGTCGATGGCAAAACGGTGTACACCCGCGAACAGCTGTTTGGCGGGCGCCAGTTAACCGAAGAAATCCAGCGCCGTTATGGTTTGTCGCGGGAGGAAGCTGGCTTGGCCAAAAAACAAGGCGGCCTTCCCGACGACTATGAGATGGAAGTTCTGACACCCTTTAAAGACGCCGTAGTGCAACAAGTGACGCGCTCCTTACAGTTTTTCTTCTCTGCCAGCCAGTATAACGATGTCGATTACATCATCCTCGCAGGTGGTGTTGCTTCCCTCGAAGGTCTGGTTGGTTTGATCGAGGAAAAATTAGGCACCCAAACCGTTGTCGCCAATCCATTTGCGCGCATGGCTGTGTCCTCGCGCGTGAATGCAGTTTCCCTGGCAACTGATGCCCCCTCATTAATGATTGTCACCGGCCTGGCAATGAGGAGTTTCGACTAATGGCAAAGATTAACTTATTGCCCTGGCGTCAGGCTTATCGCGAAGAAAAGAAGCGCGAATTTATTGGCATAGTGGCAGGTGTATTTATTTTTGCAGCGGCGGGCGCCTATGCCTGGGTTTCCGGCGTTGAATCAGACATCGAAAATCAAAACACCCGCAACCGCATGTTGGAGCAGGAAATCGCCAAGCTGGAAGCGCAGGTCAAGGAAATTAGCGAGCTTAAAAAAGTGCGCGATGATTTGTTGGCGCGAATTAAGGTTATCCAGGATCTGGAAGGTACCCGCCCGGTTATTGTGCGTTATTTCGATGATTTCGCCAAAGCCATCCCGGATGGTGTCTACATCACCTTAATGGATAAAAAGGGCACCAGCATAACCATTGAGGGTGTCGCAGAATCCTACAACCGTGTAGCTAGTTTTATGCGTAACCTGGAGGCATCCGACTGGTTCGCGTCACCTAACCTGACATCGGTTACTGCAGCTCCGCAAGAAGGTGAGCAGGCCAGTAGTTTTAAAATGATTGTGCAAACATCTGCACCGGTAGATCCGGCTGCAGAAGCTGCGGGTAAAACGGCGGGGGCGGTTAAATAATGTCACTCCAGGATTCGATCAATAAACTCAACGAATTTGATATCAATGATATTGATTTCGACAAAATTGGTGTGTGGCCCCTGCCTGCCAAAATTGTTGTCTGCGTGCTGTTGGTGGTACTGGTATTTGCCGGCACCTACTACGTAAAAATCAGCGATTTGAATATGCAGCTGGAAAGCGTAAAAGCAAAGGAAGTCGCGCTGCGTCAGTCTTACCAAACAAAAAGCTTCGAAGCGGCAAATCTGGATGCCTATAAAGCCCAAATGGAAGAAATGAACTCAACCTTTGAATCCTTGCTTGGCCGTCTGCCCGCTAAAACAGAGGTTCCCGGGTTGCTCGAAGATATAGGCACTCGCGGCAGTGAAAGTGGATTGACAATCAATAGCGTGGCGATTCAGCCAGATGTTGTTGCTGAGTACTACATAGAAGTGCCCATCGCCATTGATGTTCAGGGTGGATATCACGATATGGGTGGGTTTGTCAGTGGCGTCGCCGGCATGCCGCGTATAGTCACACTGCATGACTTTACCATCAGCACCTTGAAAGAGGGGCGTGGCCTAAATATGAAAATAGGTGCAAAGACCTATCGCTATAAATCCTTGGAACAGCAGGAGGCGGCCAAATGAAACTGCCGGGATTCCTTGTTGTATCGAGTGTAATGTTGTCGCTGGTTGGCTGTGGGCAAACTACAGAACACCAGGATTTGCTGGATTTTATGGCGGAAACCAAGCGTCGTCCCCAGGGGCAAATCGAGCCCCTGCCCGCATTTCGTCCGTATCAACCTTTTGCGTACAGTGCTATGACTTTGCGCAGTCCGTTTGAAAAGCCTATTCCTGTTGATGAATCGGCGGCTAAAGGTGGGCGCACCGTGGCTCCTGATTTAACGCGAGCCAAAGAGTTTTTGGAAGGTTTCAATATTGCGTCACTGAGAATGGTCGGCACCATGGGTGATGGCAAGCAATTATGGGCATTGATTGATAACGGTGAAGGAAACGTAGTGCGTGTTACGGTTGGGAATTATATGGGTAAGAACCACGGCAAGATTATCTCCACAGACACTTCTCAAATTGAGGTGATGGAGATAGTGGCGGATGGTTCTAATGGTTGGGTTGAACGTCCCAGAATTATCAAATTAGAAGAAAAGGAATAAGCGGACATGCGTGCTCTATTCTCATCGGGGTTGAATATGCAAAAAATAGTCATTTTTATCGCTTGTTTGGTGTCGCCTTTGGCTTGGGCTAGCACACTCAACAAAATTGATTTTTCCCAGTTGCCGGGAGAAAGGTTTGAGGTGCGCATGGTGTTTGATTCGGCACCGCCCGAACCCAAGGGATACACCATTGAAAAGCCCGCGCGCATTGTTCTTGACTTCCCTGATGTGGTTAGTGGGCTCAAAGAGCGCAGGTTCCCCCTTGCGGTGGACAATGGGCAAAGTGCCATGGTGCTTACCAGCGAAGGCCGAACCCGCTTGATTTTAAATCTCAACCAGTTGTCTACCTATGCGACTCGTACCGAAGGCAATAGTTTTATTGTGGAGGTGGGGGCAGCCCAAATCGGGGGAGGCAATGTAGCCCAAGACTCCATCTCAGCCAAGGCGTCAGTGTCAGGCGTGGGTAAGGAGCCTATTAAGGGGGCGCAAATTACCAATATAGATTTTCGTCGCGGCACCGCAGGCGAAGGTCGTGTTGTGGTAACTCTATCCAATCCCAAGGTCAGTGCAAATATGGTCGGCACTGGCGCTGGGGTGCGTTTGTCATTCAGGGATATGTGGTTGCCGCCTGAACTGCGTCGCCGTCTGGATGTGGTGGACTTTGCTACGCCAGTCACTTTGGTGGCGGCAACTCAAGATGGGGAAAACTCTGTGCTGAGTATCAGCGCTGGTGGCGATTTTGATTATCTTGCCTATCAAACTGATAACGAATATGTCCTGAGTATCAAGCCGTTAACCGAGCGCGAAAAACAGGAAAAGAAAAAAGATTTCGAGTACACCGGCCAAAAACTTTCTCTTGATTTCCAAGATATCGAAGTGCGTGCAGTGCTACAGATTATTGCAGACTTTACGGAGTTGAATTTGGTGGCCAGTGATACTGTACAAGGTCGTATTACCCTGCGTTTGCAGAATGTGCCATGGGATCAGGCGCTGGATATGGTTCTGAAAAACAAAGGCTTGGATAAGCGCCAAGTGGGTAATGTATTGATGGTTGCTCCTGCTGCAGAAATTGCAGAACGCGAGCGTCAGGAAATTACTACCAAGAAACAACTCGAGGAATTGGCGCCCCTTCGTACAGAATATATCCGTGTGCGCTTTGCCAATGCTAAAGAAATGTTTGAACTCTTTCGTGGTGAGAGCGGTGGTGGCGGTGGCAGAGGTGGCAGCCAGGCAACGGGCAGTGTGTTATCTGAGCGCGGTCAGGGGGTGGTTGATGAGCGTACCAACTCTATTATCATCACTGATACGGCGGAGCGTATAGAGGCCTTTAAGCGTTTGGTTGATCAAATAGATATTCCTATCCGCCAAGTGATGATTGAAGCACGTATTGTTATTGCCAATACCGACTTCCAGCGTGAGTTGGGAATTCGCTGGGGTGGTATAGGTTATAACATGAACGACTCTCGCTTGATTGAAGTGGCTGGATCTCAAGAGGGTATGGATGATACCGATGGCACCAGCCCTGCGAGTTGGTTGACTAATGGCGGCACCCTGAATTTAACGGAAAACAATATGGTTGATTTGGCGGTGAATAACCCTGCCGGTAGTATGGCGGTCGGTGTGCTGACCGATAGTATGTTTTTGGATATGGAATTGAGTGCACTTGAGACTTCTGGTTATGCGGAAATTGTTTCCCAGCCAAAAGTAATCACCTCAGACAAACAATTGGCAACCATTAAGTCGGGTAAGGAGATTGCCTATCTGGAAACTGCACCAAGTGGTGGTACCACTGTTGGTTTCCGTGAGGCGGTACTCAAGCTCGAAGTAACGCCGCAGATTACCCCTGATAACAAAATTATTATGGATTTGTCGGTATTTAAAGATGCTTTGGGTGAGGTAACATCATCTGGTATACCTACCATTGATGTGACGCGTTTACAGACCAAGGTGTTGGTAAATAATGGCCAGACGGTGGTGCTTGGTGGCGTTTTCTCTTTGGACTCAACCAAAAGCGAGCGTAAGATTCCAGTATTGGGTGATATTCCTTACTTGGGGCGGTTATTTAAGAACAGTATAGATCAACAATTTAAGACCGAATTATTGATCTTTGTTACGCCCAAATTG
>CAMLRI010000212.1 GCA_946482385.1 uncultured Cellvibrio sp. | reverse complement strand
GTTTTGTGCGTATATTGCCGCCGGGCGCGCGTATGCCTGGTATGGATGATGAAAGCGATGAACCGCTCAATGCCGGTTTGCGCAATCGCCTCAACCAACACGAGGTGGCGCTGGTGCTGGTGTTGCGCGCCGAATACGACAAAGCCTTGCGCGAAGGCAGTATCGACGAGCAAGGCTGCGCCACTCTTTCATTGGAGGCCATCGCCCTGGCGATGAAAAGCCTGCTGCGCCGCAGCCTGCCGGAAAATATGGGTGAACGCCGCCAAGCATTCAAACGCTTGCGCCAATTGCGGTTGATTCATTTCCTGGCTGAAGCCGATATAGATTCTGCTGAAAGCTGGATCAAAATCCGCCCACTGATTATTAATTTGGTCAGCAACGAATGGCTGGAACAAATTCGCAGCCATTTGGCCGATTCGCTGTTGTTGTTGGATGATGAGGTGGAAGAGGGGGTGCCGGATTCGCCTTCACCGTTATCGCCACCGGCTAAAACGATTCAGTCACCACATATTTCCCGCTCCCTTTTTGCCAGTAACGAATAGCCATGTATTTAAAAAAATGTATTTACGTCAATTGGGGCAATGTACCTAATACCGAATTTGAATTTGGCCCTATTAATTTATTTTCCGGTGGCAATGGTTCGGGCAAAACCACAGCGGCAGATGCCATTCAAACCATTATGACGGCGGCCCACGACAACCTGTTTCACTTCAACCCCGGGCAGGATGAGTCCAGCCAACGCGGCCGCGGCGGCAAGCTGGTGCGCACCCTGGCCTCCTATGTGCTGGGTTGCGACGATGGCGCCTATGCGCGGCCCCAGGGTTGCGATGGTTATTTGGCGGCGGTGTTTTACCCCACCCAAGGCGAAAGCGCTGAACCTTTTACCGCATTAATTGCTATGCGTGCGTTTTTGGAGTCCACCGGCCAGGGCGCCGGGTTGCAAAAAGTGGCGCGTTTGGAAGATGCGCAATTTTTTATTTTGCCTGATGTGGCACTAAACCTTGGCGATTTATTAAAAGAAGAAAAAACCCATAAATATGTATTGCCACTGGATAGGCTATATACCAGTTTGCGCCGTCAGTACGGCCAGCAGCAGGTAGAAAAGTACGATAAGAAAAAATCCTACCTGTGCCGCTTGTACGGCATTTTGCGCGGTAAACAAGATGCGGTGTCCGAGCGCGAAGCCATGAATGCGGCGCGTGCTTTTTCGCGCTTTATGGCTTACAAACCTATCAAAGGCATAGATGAATTTGTCGCCAACGAAATTTTGGAATACCGCGATTTGGGCGAGGCAATTCGCAGCGTGTCCACCATGCTCAAGCGCATCCACACTATGGAAGCCGATGCGCGCCAGTTGCGCCAGGGCATAGAGCGCATGGCCCAAGGCAAGCAGCTTGCAGATCAGTTTATTGCCAATTGGTTAGAGCAGCAGGTATTGCAATACTCCTTGGCACGCCGCCGCTATACCGATTCGCAAAGCCTCTATTTGGAAGCCAAACACAAACAACAACAGCTGCGCGAAACCGCCAATGGCCACCAGCAAGCATTGGCCGCTTGCGAGGTGCAGCGCGATGAAATTAACCAGCTGATACTTGCCGCTACCGCGCGTCGCCTGGGTATTCCCGCGTTGCGCGATAAGGATCAGCTGCTGCAAGAAAAGCAAACACAAGAAAAAAATCTGCAAGCCCAGGTGCCGGAATTGCGCAAACAGCACCAGCAAGCGCAAACCAACCAGGAAGCCATAGCGCAATTTACCCAAGCGCTGCGGCAAACCTCTATTAGCCTGGATATTCCCGCATTAAAAGATGCCGGGCTCTTGGCCTTGGCCAAAACCCTGGAGCAGGAGTGTCCGCTACCCGATGTGCATCAACTGCTCAACCGCGACTGGCTGGATGGCAACCCGCTGGATCAGCATTTGGATGCGGTGTTGCAACTGCAAAAACATCACAACCATTTTTATGCCAGCTTGTTTGATGTGGATGCCGCAGGCCTGCGCCTTAACCTGCGCGACCAGTTGGCACAGGAGCGGGATAAGCGCCGCCAGCAGGCGGAACGCTTGCAAAAAAATATGGAGCAAAAGCGCCGCGAAATACAGGCACTGGAAGCGCGCCAGGTTAGCTACCCCGGTTTTGTCCGCGCCGCACTGGATGCCATAGCCGCGCAATGCCCCAAGGCAGATGCGCGGGTGCTGTGTGACTATGTTGAAGTGAAAGACCCCGACTGGCAGGCGGCTATTGAGGGTTATATTGGCGCTGCCCGCTTTGGCATTATTGTGGAGCCGGAATATGAAGCCGAAGCGATTGCCATAGTGCGCGCTATGGGCGGGCAGGGCAATCGCGCGCGTATTATCCAGGGGGATAAGGCGCGCAGGGATTGGGAAAAGTCTACTGATGTGGCAGCCAATTCCGTTGTGCAGGTGATGAGTTTTTCCCACGCCACTGCCGAGGCTTACATCAAGGCCAGCTATGGCAATGTGCAGCGGGTTGATAGCGCCAGCGAATTAAAAAATACCCGCCGCGGTATTACCAAAGATGCTATGGGATCGGGCAACTACGCTATGTTCCGCTGCGACATTGCCGACTCGGAATTGGTGTTTGGCCAATGGGCGCGGGAGCGGGCACTGGAGGCCAAGCGCGCGGAGTTCCACCAACTGGTGAGCGATTGGCAGGGGGCTTTGGCCTATGCCGATGAATGCCAGGCGTTGTTGTTGGCGGTGGATAAAATTAAAGCCCTGGCCTATGCCGAAACCCTGCAAGCCATGGTGGCAGCGCAACATAAAATCCAGGCGCTGGATAGCAAACTGCAACAGTTGGATTTAAGTGATACCCAGGCATTAGAGCAGGAGCTGGCTGAGTTGCAAGATCGCCTGCAGGCGCAAAACCAGCGCTACCAACAATTGAACCATGCACAAATTGATTGCCGCGCAGAATTAAAACTGGCCGACAACCAATGCCACAAACTGGATGCGGAGCAGGATAAAACCCTGGAATTAGTGGATGCTTGCGAAGCCAATTTACACGGCTTGGTAGCACTCTGGCCGGAGTTTGATTGCGAGGCACGCTTGCAGGCAGCCGATGAGGCGGCCCTGCAACACAGTGGCCAGTATTTTGAAAATCAGCTGGCCGGTGTTAACAGCGAGCTAAAAACCATTTTGCACCGCTTACAGCAGGCGGTGATGCAGCACAACCAGTTTTGCGCCAGTGCCGATACCATCTTGTTTGATGTGGACTACAACGATGATTTGGGCAGCCACAACTTCCGTGCTATCAGCGATATCCGCCGTCAGTTCGATGCACTCTACAACCGCGATAAGAACCATATCCTGGCGCAACGCCATCAGGAAATTGAATCGCTCCGCCAAAGCTTTAACAACGCCTTTGTAACCAACCTTTGCCACTCCATTTATCAAGCCATTAATGAAGGCAAGAAAACCCTGGAGGATTTAAACAAAGAGTTGGAGCACCACCGCTTTGGTGCCGACCGCGAGCGCTTCCGTTTTGATTGGGAATGGGTGGCAGAATTTAAGGAATACTGGCAGTTCTTTAAAGCGGTGATTGATAGCCCCAGCCTGGAACAGGGCGAAAACCTATTCAACATTAAACTCGATGATAAGCACCAAAAAGTGCGCGAACGCCTAATGGCTATGTTGCTGGATGAAGACGAGCAAAAAGCCCTGCGCGAATTAACGCGTATTGCCGATTACCGCAATTATCGCCGCTATGAAATTTACAAAGAGCCGGAAGGCAAGGCACCTATTGCCCTGAGCCAGTACGGCACAGGTTCCGGCGGCCAGTTGGAAACACCGGCCTATATTATCCGCAGCGCCGCTATTACCTCGGCCTTCCGTTTTAACGAGGGCAGCAGTCATTTGCGTATGGTATTGGTGGATGAAGCCTTCTCCAAAATGGATGAGCACCGCTCGCGCGAAGTGATTAACTATTTAACCGAGAGCCTGGGCCTGCAGCTGCTATTTATTATGCCGAGCAGTAAATCTGGCCCTTTTATGGATTTAATTTCCAACCAGTTTGTGTTCAGCAAATGCCCTACCGCTGAGCCAGTGGGGGAACTGCAAAGCAGGGTAATGCTGGATCGCCAGCAGTGCGACAAAGAAAAAATTGCCAAGTTGATGGCCAACCATCGCCGCACTATTCGCCAACAGGCGGCACTGGATTTTATGGCTGAGGTAGAAGCCGGTTAAGCGGGAGGTGTTTAATAACCGGCTCGATACACCATGCTTGGCTAGCAGGCTGCTAGCCGCCGATCAGGGGAAAGAAGCGCGCGATTTTTTTAATCAGCTTGTCGTGTTCTATGGGTTTTACTACATAGTCATCCACGCCATCTTCAATCGCAGCGCGAATTTGTTTGGCATCGCTCACCGCCGTCACCAGCATAAACACAGTGCCTATGTAGCGCTCGGCGGCGCGCATGGCATTGTGCACATCAATGCCGGATTTGGTCGGCATATTCCAATCGCACAATACCAAGTCATATACGGGATTGGCCTCGTACATCACACTGATTCCCTTAAGGCCATCGTGCACGCAGTCAATATGGCTAATGCCCGCCTCGCGCAAAAAGGCGCTTACCAAATCACAAATCAATTGATCGTCATCCACCATCAGCACCCGAATTTGTTTGGGTTGCAGGTTTTGCCGGCGGCTTATAGCGGCCTGGCGAATGGGGGAGGTGCTGCGCGCAGAAATATAATGGTTGATTCGCTCTTTGGGCGTGTCTTCCGTATCGCCATTATTGGCCTGAAGTTTATTGATTTTGGCCAGTATGCCCTCTATCGCATGCAGGCTTTTATCCAGTTGTTCCTTATTGGCAGAGGTATCGCTACTGCCCATACTTTTATTAAGCCATTCGCGCTTTTGCAGCAGGGTGTGCGCAATAATTTGCCATTCTTGCCGGGTAAACATGGGGGGCATTAACCTTGTGGTGAGCGAAAACTTCTTTCAATATAGACGAGACTTTTACCTTG
>CAMLRI010000211.1 GCA_946482385.1 uncultured Cellvibrio sp. | reverse complement strand
AGGTTTTGGGCGTGCAGGCTAGGCATGGGTTTAGGGTTTGCTGTCGGGTTTGGTGGGGATAAAAATATCGACGCGGGCGCCATTTTCCTGTTTGGCTTTCAATATTTCCTTTATCAGGTCGTAGTCGATACGAGGTGCTTTCATTACCTGGCCATCCTGTTCGATGGCGGCATCTTCCACCAGCAGCAGGTGCTCCTGGTCGGGGGTGTAGGTGATTTTGCCGGCGGTGGCGGTAATGACCTGCTGGTCTTTATTGGGCTGCTGCTGGAAGCGCGCCGGCGAGCCGGAGGCTATCACCTTTTCCACACTGCTGTCGGGGCGGGTGTGCACCACTATGGTATCGGCGGAAATCACCAGCGATCCCTGTTGCAATTTGACCGAGCCGGTGTAGGTGGCTATGCCGTTTTTCTGATCGACCACCAGGTTGTCGGCCTCGCCACGAATGGGTTGGTCGCGGTCGCCGGGCAGTGCCTGCGCCTGGGGCAGGTATAGGCAGGCGCTGACTAAGCCGATGCGCAACCAGCGGCGATGGACGGAGGAGGGGTTAACGGGATTCATACACGGCTCTAACTTGGGATTGCAGTTCTATGCGGTTGGTGCGCAGCTCGGCGGCCATGCCAATGGCGTCCATCTGGCCTTTGGCGCTGCGCATCTTAACAGCTTTGTCGGTTTCGGCGTATTGATCGGCCGGGCGCACCAGCAGCTCGCTGGTGGTGATCTGGATCAGCCCCTGCTCGGGGGATTGCTGTTCAATCAGCACCCCTTCGCTCAGCAATAATTGCTTGCCATCGCCGCTGCTGCGCCCCAGCTGCGCCTGTAACTGCCAGGGCGATTGCCCGGGTTGATCCTGAAAACTAAGGCGGGGATTGGCGAACAGGGTGTAGTCCTTGGGGCTGGCCTGGTCGGGGTTAACCTGGAAGCTGGTGATCAGGGGGGTATTGAGCTGGTGCTGCAACTGCCCCTGGGCGTTGTAGCTGCGGGTTTCCACCTGGGTCATAAAGGTTTGCGGGTAGATCTTGCTGGAGCCCTGCTCGTCACCGTCCCCGGTTTCGCGCTGCAGCAGGCTGGTCAGGCCAAAGCTGACCAGCAGCAGGGCGACCAGTGCCCAGGGGTTAACCAGCAGGTCGCGCCAGCGGCGTTGGGGGCCGTTATTCGTGGTTGCATCACTCATGACTGCACCTGTGCGCTGGGCGCCAGGTAGCTGGCGAGTATTTTTTGGTAGCTGCCCTGGGCCTGCATAATCAGGTCACAGGCGGCGCGCACCGCGCCTTCGCCGCCGCGCTCGCGGCTTTGCCAGTGGGATATATCGACTACGGCGCTATGGGCATTGGCGACGCAGAGCGCCAGGCCCACCCGGCTCATCACCGTCAGGTCGGGCCAGTCATCGCCCATAAAGGCGATTTGCTCCAGCGGGTAGGGGTGTTCTTGCAGGATTTCCTGGAGCGCATCCCATTTGTCTTCGCGACCCTGCACCAGCAGGCCGATGCCCAGATCGCGGGCGCGGCGCGCTACCAGCTCGCTGGTGCGGCCGGTGATAATGCCCACTTTTACCCCGCTGCGCTGCAAGGCTTTGATGCCCTGGCCGTCGAGGGTGTTAAAACTTTTGAATTCATCGCCCTGGTTGTTGAAATACAGGCGGCCATCGGTCAGCACGCCGTCTACATCCAGCAGCAGGAGTTTGATGGCGCGCAGGCGGGTTTGCAGTTCGGCAGTGGGGGTGGTCATGGTCATGGCTGGTCCTGGGGCGCGGGTTAGATAACGCCGGCGCGCAAAATATCGTTGATTTTCACAATCCCAACCAGCTGCTCCTGCTGATCCTTGACCAGCAGTACGTTGATCTTGCTGTCTTCCATTAGCTTGAGGGCTTCGGCGGCCAGGGTGGTGTCGCGCAGGCTTTTGGGGTTGGGGTTCATCAAATCGCCCACTCGGGCCTTATGCAGGTCAATGCCCCGGTCGATACTGCGGCGCAGGTCGCCATCGGTGTAGATACCCAGCAGCTGATCCTGTGCATCCATCACGGTAGTCATGCCAAAGCCCTTGGCGGACATCACCATCAGGGCCTCCAGCAGCGGGGTCTCGGGGCTGACCCGGGGGATGTCTGTGCCTGTGTGCATTATGTCGCTCAAGCGTAGCAGCAGTTTGCGCCCCAGGGCGCCGCCAGGGTGAGAAAAGGCGAAGTCTTCGGCGGTAAAGCCGCGGGCTTCCAGCAGGGCTATGGCCAGGGCATCGCCCATCACCAAGCTGGCGGTGGTGCTGGAGGTGGGTGCCAGGTCGAGGGGGCAGGCCTCGCTTTCTACCTGGATATTCAGGTGAACTTCAGCGATCTCCGCCAGAATGGAGCCTGGATTGCCGGTCATGCTGATGATCTGGATGCCGGTGCGTTTGAGCAGGGGCAGCAGGGTCACTATCTCGTTGGAATTGCCGGAATAAGATATGGCCAGCACCAGGTCATCTTTGGTAATCATGCCCAGGTCGCCATGGCTGGCTTCGCCGGGGTGGACAAAAAAAGCAGGGGTGCCAGTACTGGCCAGGGTGGCGGCGATCTTCTTGCCGATGTGTCCGGATTTGCCCATGCCGGTGACTATCACCCGGCCCTTGCTGGCCAGAATCAGCTCGCAGGCGCGGTTGAAATCGCCGTTGATGCGCGACTCCAGGGCGGCAACTGCCTGGCTTTCCAGGCGAATGGTGCGGCGGGCTGACTGGCTAAAATCGAAGCTGGGCATGGAGATTTTGACCTGATCGGGTGTCAAGGTTGGGTGTCGGGCCGGGCATTATAGGGCCTCAGGTGGAGGGCGAAACCCGTTGCCGGCAAGTTTGTGAATTTTTTACAAGAGTCACTTAATGAGGTCTGAACCGGGATGCTATAGTGGCGCCCGTTTTTTTGCGGCCTGCGCCCAGCGACTAGCGGGGGTATGGCCAGAATTTTTTACAGGGGAAAAGTGGTATGAACAAAAGATTTGCTTCACTGCGCTGGCTGCTGGGATCGCTGTTGCTGATAAGTGTGTGGGCGAGTGCCGACGCCAAGCCCGCGCCTGCCACTGCCGAGGTTGAGCAGGCTCCCAAGGTGTTGGTGGAATCGGTCACCCAGGAGCTGTTTGGCCTGGTTAAGGCGCAAAAAGCCAATAACACCAGCGATGAAGTTTATTTCAGCCAGGTGAAGGCGCGTTTGGATGAGGTGGTGAGCTTTGGTTTTATCGCCGCCAATGTGATGGGGCAGCAGGCCTTTGCCAAGGCGACTCCCAAGCAGCGCCAGCAGTTTTTGGATGTGTTCCGCGATGGCCTGGTGCGCTCCTATGCCAAGGGGATTGCCGGCTATGCCGATAGCGAAGTCAAAATCGTAGGTGTGGTGGCCGACAAGAAAAACCCCAAGCGCGTTAATGTGCATCAGGAAGTGGTTGATAAAGGCACCACCTACAAATTGGACTACACCATGCTGCAGGGTAAAACCGGCGACTGGAAATTGATTAACGTTACCCTCAACGGCGTCAACCTGGGCGTGTCCTTCGCCAGCCAATTTAAATCGGCGATGCGCAAGCATAACAATGACCTGGATAAGGTTATTGCAGGCTGGTTGGAAGAGGTCTGATAACAGCTAAGCCAATTCGCTCACTAAAACCCCCGGCCAAACCCGGGGGTTTTGCTTTTTGGGGGTTATTGGGCGTGCGATAGCGGGCGTATTCCGGTAAACTCCGCGCTTTTCCGGTGCAGCCATGGCTGCCCTTGTTAAACCCTCCGCGAGATTCCTATGCAAGCCGAACAAATTAAAGCGCTGATTGAAAGCCAGCTGCCCGATGCTGATGTTAAATCGGTAGAAGTGCAGGGCGATCATATTGGCCTGGTGATTGTCAGCCCGGCGTTTGCCGGCCTGACCCCGGTGAAAAAACAGCAGCTGGTGCTGGGCACCCTCAGCCAGCAATTTGCCGATCGCAGTATCCACGCTGTGGATTACATCAAAGCCTTTACCCCCGAGCAGTGGCAGCAACAGCAGCAACAGCAGTAATTCCGCCCCCGACCAGACAAGACAGGCAATGGATAAATTTTTAATCGCAGGCTCAGGCCCGCTCGCTGGCGAGCTACGCATTTCCGGTTCCAAAAACGCGGCCCTGCCGATTTTGGCGGCCACCATTTTGGCTAAGGGCGAAGTGCGCCTGGCCAATGTGCCCAAGCTCAACGATATTTCCACCATGATCGCGCTGCTGCGCACCCTGGGTTTGACCATCGAGATCCAGGGCGACCATGTGGTGATTGTCGACCCCAATACCATTAATTCCTACACCGCGCCCTATGACCTGGTGAAAACCATGCGCGCCTCGATTTTGGTGTTGGGGCCGCTGTTGGCGCGCTACGGCGAGGCCAATGTGTCCTTCCCTGGTGGCTGCGCCATAGGTTCGCGCCCGGTGGATATCCACCTGCGCGGTCTTGAGGCCATGGGTGCCAGTATCGAGATCGACGGCGGTTATATCCGCGCTCGCTCCAATGGCCGCCTCAAGGGCTGCCACTTTTTGATGGATACAGTCACTGTTGGTGGCACCGAGAATTTGCTGATGGCAGCGGTGTTGGCCGAGGGCAAAACTATCCTGGAAAACGCTGCGCGCGAGCCGGAAATTGTCGACTTGGCCAATCTGTTGGTGGCCATGGGCGCCAAGATCAGCGGTATTGGCACATCCACCCTGACCATTGAGGGCGTAGATTCGCTCCATGGTTGTGATTATTCCGTAATGCCCGACCGCATCGAAACCGGCACCTACCTGGTGGCCGCCGCCGCCACTCGCGGCAAGGTGCACCTGACCCACACCAGCGCCAGTATTCTGGAGGCGGTGATTGTGAAGCTGCAGGAAGCCGGCGCCGATATCACCACCGGCGATGATTGGATTGCCTTGGATATGCACGGCCGCCGCCCCAAGGCGGTTAGCCTGAAAACTGCCCCTTATCCCGCCTTTCCCACGGATATGCAATCGCAGTTTATGGCGCTTAACGCCGTGGCCGAAGGTGTGAGCCATAT
>CAMLRI010000210.1 GCA_946482385.1 uncultured Cellvibrio sp. | reverse complement strand
GGCGAGCATCACCCGCTTTATTTCCGCCGCCTTGGCGGTGCCGCGCAGCCCTTTTAATTCGGCGGCGTAATCCAGGTAATCCGCCACGCTCATTTCCGGGTAAACCGGCAAGCTCTCGGGCAAATAGCCTATTTTTTGTTGCAGGGTTTTACTGTTGTCGGCCAGGGCTAAACCATCGAACTGAATATGGCCGGCACTGGGTTCCAGGTAGCCACTGAGCATTTTCATCACTGTGGTTTTACCGGCGCCGTTATGGCCCAGCAAGCCGACGATTTCACCTTTGGCGATACGAAAACTCACGGCATCCACCGCGACAAAATCGCCGTAGGCTCGCTTGAGTTGGGTAACTTCCAGCATAAAAGCCTCCAGAGGGTGTGGTATCAAACAAAAAAAGACAGACAGGAATTTTTACGAAAACTCAAACAAACGAACGCCCCTGCCATGGGCAGCGGCGATAAGAGCCCGCAGAATTATGCGGCGTTTAGATAAGGAGTGGCCGGGGCGGAGCTTGGGATGCCCACAAACGTGAAATAGCCAGAGCAGAGGTAGTGTTATACATTGTTTTTTCCTCAGTAACGGGAGAGTTCCCACAAAACAATTGCTTAACAAATACATCGATTAACAAAAGCGTCGCTGAACCAAAGCATCGCTTAACAAAAACATCGCCACATAAACAATGGCAAATAACGCTGGCATGGCTGCCGCCAGTTTTTATGTGGGCGATTAGATAGGGGCTGGGCTAAAAAGTTCAAGGGGATTATTCCCCGGTTTATTAATGGAAAAATTAATAAAAACCATACTTCAAAATAAAAATTTTTTATAAAAAACCCAGCTTGAATTTGCTGGGGGAAGCCCTAGTTATTGGCTGTGGCCTGAGTCTCCTGCAGATCAGCCACTGATTAAAGGCTGTTAATTTTTTATCGCTTCTAATGGAGGATACATTATGAACACCATTGATCTCTCTCCCCTCTATCGCAGCACCATAGGCTTTGACCGTTTAGGTGCCTTACTGGATACAGCTCTGCGTGCCGACCAGGGCTCTGCTGGCTATCCGCCTTACAATATTGAAGTCGTTGGCGACAACCGCTATGGCATTACCCTGGCAGTTGCCGGCTTTGAAGACAGAGAGCTGGATATACAAGTGGAGCGCGGCCTACTGACTGTGCGCGGTAAAAAAGCCGAGGACGCCAAAGAGCACAAGTATCTGTACCAGGGCATTGCCACCCGCACTTTCGAGCGCAAGTTCAGCTTGGCCGATCATGTGGAAGTGACCGGTGCCCAACTCAACAACGGCCTGCTGCACATCAGCTTGGTGAAGGAAATTCCCGAGGCGATGAAACCCAAAACCATCGCCATCAATAGCAGCGGGAACTTGATCCAACACAAGGCTGAGGACAGCAAAGCGGCATAAGTTGTTAGCTGCCTGCTCCGCAGGCAGGGGTGCGGGGGCGCACTGCCCTCGCACTATTCACACTAGAGTTGGTCGCCACACACCGCACCTGTGCGAGGAGGCATCTATGAACTTGCAACAACTCAACCCCTGGAACTGGTTTAAACACGAAGAAAATAGCGGCCGCCAAACCGTGCCGGTAAAACGCGGCGACCCTGCGCCCGCTAACCCGGGCACAGCAGAAGCCCAGGCACCGGCCCAGCGCAGCCCCTGGCCCATGCTGCAGTTGCACCAGGAAATTGACCGCTTGTTTGACCAGGCTGTGCGCGGTTTTGGTTTGCCGTCGCTCGGCAGCGATTGGTTTAATGATGGTGTATTCAATCGCGCGGGATTCCAAGCCAAACTCAATGTCGCCAGCGATGACCAGCAGTACCACATCAGCCTGGAGGCGCCTGGCCTGACTGAAAAAGACATCAGCCTGGAACTGCAACAGGGCACACTGATGATTCGCGGCGAGAAAAAAGAAGAATCGGAAACCAAGGATCGCCACTACTACCGCATGGAGCGCAGCTACGGCAGTTTTCAACGGGTGCTGAATTTGCCCGATGACTGCGACCAGGCCGCGATTAGCGCCAGTATGAAAAACGGCGTGCTGGATATTCGCATTCCGCGCAAAGCGCTGCCGGCCAGCGAGAAAAAACGCATTCCCATCAATTAAGTTTTGCACCTACCCCGTCCCGCCTTTAACCCCGGCGGGCACGGGGCTTTTTTGTCGTCGCCGCCCCCGCCAATCCAAGGTAGAATCGCCGCCCTGTTCCTGGGCCGTTTATTTACCGATTGATGGATATTGCGATGACTTCTTCCGCTGCTCTCACCCCCACCCTGCAACTCGCCTGCGACCTGATCCGCTGCCGCTCGGTCACCCCCGAAGACGACGGCTGCCAGGAGATGATGATCCGCCGCCTGGAAGCCATAGGCTTTAAAACCGAGCGCTTGCGCTTTGGCGATGTCGATAACTTCTGGGCTATTCGCACCGGTAGAGATGGCAGCCATGGCCCTATATTGGCGTTTGCCGGCCATACCGATGTGGTGCCCACCGGCCCCGAGGCCAACTGGAACAACCCGCCTTTTGAACCGCGCATTATCGACGGCATGCTACATGGGCGCGGCGCGGCGGATATGAAAGGCTCCCTCGCCAGCATGGTGGTGGCCTGCGAACACTTTGTCGCCCGCCACCCCAACCATAAAGGCAGCATCGCCTTTTTGATTACCAGCGACGAAGAAGGCCCTTCCGTTAACGGCACAGTGAAGGTGGTGGAGTGGCTGGAAGCGCGCAACACCAAAATGGCCTGGTGCATTGTGGGCGAGCCATCATCCACTAACCAGGTGGGCGATGTGATTAAAAATGGCCGCCGCGGCTCCCTGGGCGGCGTGTTAAAAGTGAAAGGTATTCAAGGCCATGTGGCCTACCCGCATTTGGCCGATAACCCCATCCACAAGCTGGCACCCGCCCTGGCGGAGCTGGCGGCAGCCCACTGGGATAACGGCAACGAATTTTTCCCCGCTACCAGCTTCCAGGTATCCAATATCAACGGTGGCACTGGCGCCACCAATGTGATTCCCGGCGAAGTGGTGGTGGTGTTTAACTTCCGTTTTTCCACCGAAGTGACCGAGCAATTATTGCGCGAGCGCACCGAGGCGATTTTTAACAAACACGGCCTGAATTACGAATTGCAGTGGACCCTCAGCGGCCAGCCGTTCCTGACCCCGCGCGGCGATTTGGTCAATGCCGTGGTGCAGGCGATCAAACAGGAAACCGGGTTGGATACCGAGCTTTCCACCTCCGGCGGCACCTCCGATGGCCGCTTTATCGCCCCCACTGGCGCCCAGGTGGTGGAGCTGGGGCCGATCAACGCCACCATCCACAAGGTGAACGAGTGCATCAGCGCGGCGGATTTGGACAAGCTCACCGCTATTTATGAGCGCACCCTGGAGCAGCTGCTGGCCTAAACCGCCCTGGTAATCACCCATAAAAAAAAGCAGGCCAGGTGCCTGCTTTTTTTATGCTTATTGCCGCTGAAGCGAGGCCTTAATGCTTGGCCACCTTGGAATCCAGGTAGCCCATCAGGAACGCCGAAACCACAAAGGTAATGTGGATAACCACATACCAGTAGAGGGCTTCCGAGGGAAACTGCTCCTTGGGTACAGACATATCAATAGCCATAAATTGCTTGAGCAGGTGAATGGATGAAATGGCGACGATACTGGCGGCGATTTTGGCCTTGAGTGAGGCCGAATCCATTTTGCCCAGCCAGCCGAGCTTTTCCTCGCCATCGCCGACATCCAGTTGCGAGACAAAATTTTCGTAGCCGCTCATCATCACCATAATCAGCAGGCCACCCACCATGGCAATGTCGATGAGAGTGAGGATGGTGAGGATCAAATCCGATTCTTTGACAGTGAACACATGCAGCATGAGATGGCCGACTTCCTGGAAGAATTTAATCGCCAGGGCAATCACTGCCAGGCTTAAGCCCAGGTAAATAGGCGCTAACACCCAACGCGAGCGGTAGAGCGTTTTTTCGATAAATTTTTCCATACACACCTCATTAAGGAATAAAAAACAATAAAAACAAAACCTGGCAAAAATTGGCGCGCAGTATAGCGATTTTCTGACGGCGCTATAACCGCGCCTGACAAATGTCACTCAGCTACAGTGATTCTTCCGACTGGCGATACGCCCCGGGCTGAGGCAGACTTATGGTTACCTGGGAAGGAAAGAATACTGCCTCGCTCAGGGCACGCCGTGAATACATCCCTGTAGGCTTGAGGTCGGCATCCATGCCTCTCTCAGCCCTGAGCGAGGCAGTATTCTTTCCATCAAGCCCGAGCAGATCATTCACCAATAGCCAATACCATGATGCCAGCCCCCCAACACTGTGCCAGCTCGCCCTACTCGGACAAATCCTGGATTTGGCTGATTTTCAGCCTCTATTACTTTGTGCCGCTCTACTACATGCCTTTCAGCCTGATAGGCCATACATTATTGATTGGGGTTTACTGCATTTTTGTGGCTGTGTACCTCTGGGCCAGCACCCTAAGCCGCCAGCGGGTATGGATGCCGATACTGGCGATTATTTTTCTCTCCATACTGATTACACCCTACACCCCCGGCTCCAGCACCTTTTTCCCCTATGTCGGCTTTTTGATTGGCTATTGCTACAGCACCCGGGTTTACCTGGGCATACTCAGCCTGGTGATCGCCATTATCCTGGTGCTGCAATACCAATTTAATTACCCGGTGCCCTTCTTCTCGCTGCCGGCCATCAGCGGTGTACTCACCATCAGCGCCTGGGGCTACATCGAAAAAATGCGCTACGAAGCGCGCATCCGCTATATCCAAAGCCGCCAGGAAATTGAGCAACTGGCGGTGATTGCCGAACGCGAGCGGATTGCCCGCGACCTGCACGATATTCTCGGCCACACCCTATCGAGCATTGCCCTTAAAGCCGAGCTGGCCGACAAACTGCTCAAGCAGCAAAAACTGGAGCAGGTGCAGGAACACCTGACCGACCTGCACCAGATAGCGCGCAACAGCCTTAGCCTGGTGCGCC
>CAMLRI010000209.1 GCA_946482385.1 uncultured Cellvibrio sp. | reverse complement strand
TTATTGTTAGTTGTCATGATTTTCTCCAGTTAAGTTATTAATCACCCCTTTAAAGCCATCTCCCGCTGACTGCTATGGCTGCAGTTTTTTATCCGCTGGATGATGCAAGCTATCCAGCGGTTAAGAGATACGTTTGCCCTTCCCTGAGTTGAATCACCCCTTGTTGATTGCGGCAGCGAATAGCTACCGGCTTGCCATGATTGGTGGCACGGAGCTTACAGGCGCTCCCTGCTACCGGGGTTTGGATGCGCAACTCGCCGGTGTGTGTAGCATGCAGGCGCAGTTGTTGCAGTTGGCCTTTGGCCCAATCCATATCGAGCGTTACACCGCCGCGTGCGCGCAAGCCGGTGACACGGCCCGTGGCCCATAACGGCGGCAGTGCGGGCAAAAGTTGCAACACGCCACTGTGGCTTTGCACCAGCATTTCAACCATGCCGGCGGTTGCGCCGAAATTGCCATCAATTTGGAATGGCGGGTGGTTATCCCACAGGTTGCTGAGGGTGCTGCGCTGCAATTGCTCGCCCAGCACTTTGTGGGCGCGGGCGCCATCTTGCAGGCGCGCCCACATATTGACCTTCCAGGCTTGCGACCAACCTGTGCCACCGTCGCCGCGCGCATTCAGTGTAGTACGCGCCGCTTGCAATAATTCCGGGGTGTTGATGGCGTCGATTTGACGGCCGGGATGCAGTGCAAATAAATGGGAAATGTGGCGATGATCATTTTTGGGATCGTCTATATCTTCCTTCCACTCCTGCAATTGCCCCCAGGAGCCGACGCGAATACCTGTGTCGAGTTTGGCCAGGGTTTTGCGCAATTGGCGGGCAAAGGTTTTATCGCCGATCAGCTGCGCGGCTTCGGCGGTGTTGCGCAATAAGTCGAACACAATTTGCTGCGACATAGCAGCGCCCATGGTGAAGGGCCCCTGTTCAGGCGAGAAGCTGGGGCTGACCACCAACAGGCCATCGCGCGGGTCTTTGATTAAAAATTCCAACCAGAATTGCGCGGCGCTTTTCATTAATGGGTAGGCGCGCTCACGCAAAAATTGTTGGTCGCGGGCAAATAAAAAGTGTTCGTAATAATGCTGCGCCAACCAGGCCGCGGCTTCGGGCTGCCAAAAGGCCGTGGGCCAATCAATTACACCGGTGAAGCCCCAAATATTGGTGTTGAGAAATAGCGTCCAACCATTTTTTACCCCGGCGATACGCTGCGCCGATAATTTTCCCGGCTCCACCAGGCTGTCGACAAAATCGAAATAGGGTTGCATCAATTCCGGCAAATTGGCGGTTTCTGCCAGCCAGTAATTCATCTGCAAATTGATGTTGACGTGGTAGTCGGCATTCCAGGGCGGAGTCGTGGAGTTATTCCACACACCTTGCAAATTGGCTGGCAGGGAGCCAGGGCGAGACGAGCCTATTAGCAAGTAGCGGCCATACTGGAAGTAGGTGGCTTCGAGGCTGCGATCCAGAGCGGTATTGCCTTTTTGATATTGCGCCAACAGTTCCGGGGTAGTCAGCGAGTGCTCAACCTGGCCTATATCCAGGGCTACACGCTGATAGAGGGCTTGGTAGTCGCGGCTGTGGCGCGCCCATAAATCGCTGTAGCTGTGCTGCAAGGCGGCCTGCAATTTTGCGGTGGCCTGGTTGCGGGCATGGGCCGGGTCGGCCTGGCGATACCCGGGGTAATCCTGCGCGTAGTTGGTGGCGGCGGTTAGTACCAGGGTGACGGCATCGGCCCCGCGGATTTCCAGGTGCTGCTTACCTGACGCCAATTGACCACCATCTACCCTTGCCCCCAAGCGCGCTGCAAAGCCCAGTTGGTTGTCGTGCAGTGCACCAGTGGCCAGCAATTGCTGGCCATCTAGCACTAGATCAAAGCGGCGATTATCGGGCGCGCGCAGGCTGGCGCTAAAACTCACCCGGCCTGGCTGGTCGGCACTGATACGCACCACCAGGGCGCCGTCCGGGTAGCTGGCGAAGTAGTCGCGGGTGTAGGTGACATCGCCCTGGCGGTAGCTGATGCTGACCTTGCCGTGATCTAGCAGCAATTGGCGCTGGTAACCGATGACATCGCTGTCATTTTTCGGGAAAGTTAATACCAGGTCGCCAAAGGTTTGGTAGTCGCCATAACCCATTATCTTGCACCCCAGCTGCTGGGCGGCGGCTTCCGGGCTGATTTTGCCCTGTTGGCGAATGCTGTCGCGCACCCTGGCCAATGCATCGCCTTGCGCCTGGGGGGGAATGCCAAAATCGTAACCGCGCACCGAACCTGGGCCGCCGGTCCAGAGGGTTTTCTCGTTGAACTGGATAACATCTTCCACCAGGCCACCGCTGATGACTGCCCCCAGGGCGCCATTGCCGATGGGCAGGCCTTCGCGCTCCCAATCGGCAGCGGGGGCATTAAGTCGGATCGCCAGGGGCGCGGCTGCCGCTGCATCTTCCACCGTTTCTACTGCCATCGCAGGCGCAGCCAAAACCATCGCAGCCCCCATAAGTACTGCCAGGGCGCGGCGGGTTTGCGATGTTAAGAGTTGAAAAGATGGATGCATGAGTTGGGCTGTCGACCTAATATGGTACATATGACTATATCAACGATATTAGGCCAATGTTTTTACCTGTGCAAGCATTATTGCCAGCACCCAGCCAGCGCCCTTACAGGCTGCTACCAAAGGAAACAAAACAAGATATGAGCGCCATTATTGCCGGGAGCCACTTATGATTTTTTCGCCCTTACGCCCAGTAGTTTTATGCATGCTGTTGTTATTAACCTGGCTGAACGCCTGGGCTGAGCCCTACCAATGGCGCAATGTGGCAGTGGGCGCCGGCGGTTTTGCACCGGGGATTATTTACAGCCGCAGCCAGCCGGGGCTGGCCTATTTGCGCACGGATATGGGCGGCATATACCGCTGGGATGAGACGATGCAACGCTGGTTGCCGCTGCAGGATGCCATGGCGGAATCGAGTTATTTTGGGGTGGAAAGCATCGCCCTGGACCCGCAGCACCCGGAGCGGGTCTACGCGGCGGTGGGCATGTACCAGCGCAATCCCGCTGCGATTTTGCGCTCCCACAACTATGGCAATAGCTGGGACATAATCCCGGTGGACTTCCCCATGGGCGGCAACGAAGATGGCCGCGGCCTGGGCGAGCGTTTGGCGGTCGACCCCCACAATGCCAAGCACCTGTTGTTTGGCTCGCGCCATCACGGCCTGCAACGCAGCCTGGATGGCGGCAGCCATTGGCAACCACTGGCCAGCTTCCCCCACCCTGGCCTGGGCCTACCTCACAACCCGCGCAGCACCCATGCCGGGATCAGTTTTGTGGTGTTTGATCCGCAGCGGCAGGGGCATATTTATGTCGGCCTGGCCGACCCCGCCGACCAACATCTTTATGCCAGCCGCGATGGCGGCACCAGCTGGCAGGCCATCCCCCATCAACCCGCTCCAGAACTACTGCCAGTAAAAGCAGAGCTGGACGACCGGGGGGTGCTCTACATCGCCTACAGCACGGGCATTGGCCCCAACGGTATTATGGGCGGCGCGGTTTACCGCTGGGATTCCCGCGCAGAAAACCCGCAGCAAGCCTGGCGCAATATCACCCCCGACCAAAGCGCCAAGCCACCAGCGGGCGGCTATATGGGCTTGAGCCTGGACAGGCAAAACCCTGGCACCCTGGTGGTCGCCACCGTCAACCGCTGGCAACCCTACGACACCCTGTGGCGCACCACCGATGACGGCGCCACCTGGACCGACCTTTACCCCCGCAGCGAGCAGGATGTTCGCAGCACGCCATTTTTACTCTGGGGGCAAGCCAAGGCCGATTTCGGCTGGTGGATGGCGGGCCTGGCCATTAACCCCTTTAACAGCCGCGAGCTGGTGTACACCACCGGCGCCACTGTGTACCGCAGCCAGCTGCCCCTATCCGCAAACGGGAAAATAGTCTGGCGCCCCTGGGATAAAGGCATAGAGCAAACCGCCATCATCACCCTCAACAGCCTGCCCCAGGGGGCAGAAGTACTCAGCGGTTTTGGCGACATCAGCGGCTTCTACCACCAGGACCTCAGCCAATCGCCGCAAATCATGTACACCAACCCGGTGTTCGCCAACACCAACAACATCGACTACGCCGGCGCCAACCCCCGCATAGTGGTGCGCAGCGGCACCCCACCCCATCGCAGCCACGGCCCTGTGCCCACCCTCGCCTGGTCGCACAACAGCGGCAAGGATTGGCAACCCCTGGCCTCCCCGGTGGACGACCAGGCCCTGGGCTTAAGCCAGGCCGAAAAAGACTATGTGCTGGCCGGCAACGCAGCTATTACCAGCTCGGCCGATGGCGCCAGTTTTGTGGTGATGAGCGAAACCCCGGTGATTAGCCACAACCGCGGCAAAAGCTGGCAGCGCATTCAGGGCCTGCCCCGTTGGGGGCGGCCAGTGGCAGACAGGGTGAACCCCCAGGTGTTTTACGCGCTCGATTTTGCCTCCAGCCAGCTCTACCTCAGCCGCGACCAGGGCAAAAGTTTCCAGCGCATGAACAGCCGGGGATTGCCCCAAGGTCTAGCGGGCGACCAGCCACGCTGGCGCGAACACCCCTGGCCGCTGCACGCCACCCCGGATCATGAGGGCGATTTATGGTTGGTATCCTCACAGGGTTTATTTCGCTCGCGGGATGGCGGCCAGAATTTCCAAGCCATCCCTGCCAATCTTCACATCCAGCAACTCAGCTTTGGCAAAGCCGCCCCTGGCAGCAGCTACCCCACCCTCTTTGCCATAGCCGCACACCAGGGCAAACGCGGCATTTATCGCTCCACCGACCAGGGCAAAAGCTGGTTGCTGCTCAACGACAGCCAACACCAATACGGCCAGCGCTTTCGCACCCTCAGCGGCGACCCCAAGCATTTTGGCCGGGTGTATGTGGGCACAGACGGGCGCGGGATTGTGTACGGGGAACCGGTTGGGAAGAAATAAAGGCCGGCCCCACTTTAAACGCCGGTACGCAGGGCAAAGGATGGCGCAAAATAAAAAAACGCGGGGGCTGCCCGCGTTTTT
>CAMLRI010000208.1 GCA_946482385.1 uncultured Cellvibrio sp. | reverse complement strand
CGCCGCCTACAGGCCGCTGCTGGGGCGTTGGCTGGGGTTGCTGGCGGGCGCCGAGGCGCTGCTGTTGTTAATGGTGTGGCTCAGCCGCCGCTACCTACGCCTGTTGGCGGAGGAACACCGCCAGCGCCTGCAACAGGAAGTGGAACTGTGCGAGCAGGCGCGTCAGCGCCTGGCCCTGGCCTTGCGCTCCAGCGAATCCGGCTTTTGGGAGTGGGATATAGCCCACGACCGCGCGCGCTTTTCCCCGGAGTGGCGCCAGCTGTGCGGCCTGCCGGCGGATATGAGCGACAGCGAAGATCTGGACGAGTGGATGAGCCGGGTACACCCCGCTGACAAGCGCGCCAGCTACAGCGAAATGCTGCGCCATATCAAGGGCGAAACGCCCATGTACGAAAACGAATACCGCCTGCGCATAGCCGACGGCAGCTACAAGTGGATTCTCACCCGCGGGCGGGTGGTGGAGTGGGGCGAGGATGGCCGCGCCGCGCTGATGCTGGGGGTCTATAGCGATATTACCCAGCGCAAGGAAATGGAACTGATTGCGGTGCGGCAACAGGCGGCGCTGCACTCGCTCAACGAAATCGCCTCGCTGTCGGCGCTGGATAGCCAGGAGCAGCTGCGCCAGGCCCTGGCCCTGGCGGTGCGCTACCTGGGGTTGGGGGTGGGGGAAATCTGCCAGGTGGTGGATGGCCGCGCGCGCCAGCTGCTCTACTACAGCCTGCGCGATGGCCAGCAGGAGGATGCCGACCTGCCCCTATCCCACAGCTTTAGCGGCCTGCTGCTCAGTGCCCAGGATGTGGTGGCGGAAGATAAGCTGCCCGCCAGCGCCCTGGCCGGGCACCCGGCGCTGGAGCGCACCCCCTGCGAAAGTTTTATCGGCGTGCCCCTGTGGCAGGGCGACAAGGTGTACGGCAGCCTCTGCTTTCGCGCGCGCAAAAGCCGCCAGCACGACTACGATCGCCTGGATAAGGATTTTGTGCGTTTGTTAGGGCGCTGGATCAGCTCGGTGCTGGAGCGCTGGCAGCAGGATGCCGAGATAAAGGAAATCCTCGAGCGCTTCCAAAAACTGAGCGAGCGGGTGCCGGGCTTTCTTTACCAGTTCCAGCTGTGCCCCGATGGCCGCAGCTTTTTCCCCTACGCCAGCCCCGGTATTAAAAGCATCTATGGTGTCGATGCCAGCGAGGTGACCGAGAGCGCTGCCCGCATCTTTGACGTGCTCCACCCCGACGACCTGGGCTGGGTGGGCGAAACCGTGTCCTACTCCGCCACCCACCTCACCCCCTGGGTGGCCACGGTGCGGGTCAACAACCCCGAGCGGGGGCTGATCTGGACCCACTGCCAATCCATCCCCGAGCGGTTGGAAGACGGCAGTGTGCTCTGGAGCGGCTATGTCTCCGACATCACCAGCATCAAGCAAACCGAGCTGGAATTGGCGCAGATCAACTCCCTCAACAAGGCGATTTTCGATGCCGCCAGCCTGTCAATTATTTCCACCGATGTGCACGGGGTGATCAAAACCTTTAACCGCGGCGCCGAGCGGCTGCTGGGCTATAGCGCGGCGGAGATGATCGACCACCAAACGCCGGAGATCATTCACCTGCGCGAAGAGGTTATCGCCCGCGCCGAGGCCTGGGGGCGGGAGCTGGGCATTCACCTGGCGCCGGGGTTTGATGTGTTTGTGGCGCGCGCCCGCGAAGGCGGGGTGGACGAACACGAGTGGATCTATGTGCGCAAAGACGGCACCCGGGTGCCCGTGTGGCTGACGGTATCGGCCCTGCGCGACCTGGAAGGCGAAATTTTTGGCTACCTGGGCATAGCGCGGGATATTTCCGAGCTGAAGCGCATCGACAAAATGAAAGCGGAATTTATCTCCACCGTCAGCCACGAGCTGCGCACCCCGCTCACCGCCATCAGCGGCGCCCTGGGCATAGTCGCCGCCGGTGCCGCCGGCGCCATGAGCGATACCGCCACGCGCATGTTGCAGATCGCCCACAACAACTCCCAGCGGCTCATCTACCTGGTCAACGACCTTTTGGATATGGAAAAACTGGTGGCCGGCAAAATGGAATTCCAGCTCAAGCTGCAACCCCTGCTGCCCCTGGTGCGGCAAAGCCTGGAGGCCAATGCCAGCTACGCCCAGCAGTACCAGGTCAGCTACCAGTTGCAACCCGGCAGCCACGATGCCCAGGTCAATGTCGATGGCCTGCGCCTGGAGCAGGTGCTGGCCAATTACCTGTCCAATGCCGCCAAGTTTTCGCCCCCCGGTGGGCAGGTGGAGGTGGAGGTGCGGCGGCGTTTTGGCTGGGTGCGGGTTAGTGTGCGCGACCACGGCCGGGGTATTCCCGAGGAATTCCGCGCGCGCATCTTCACCAAGTTTTCCCAGGCGGACTCCTCCGACAGCCGCCAGAAGGGTGGCACCGGCCTGGGCCTGGCGATCTGCAAAGAGCTGATCGAGCGCATGGGCGGGCGCGTTGGCTTTGATTCGGTGCCCGAGCAGGGCGCGGTTTTTTACTTTGAGCTGCCCTGCGAGGACTCTACCCGCAAGCAATCCCACAGCAGCGCCGAACCCGTGCGCCAGCGCCACTGCCTGCTGTTGGTGGAGCCGCAAGCGGAAGCGGGGCAGGAGTGGGTGGCGGCCCTGGAGCAGGAGGGCTACGAGTGCGACTGGGTGCCGGGCGCCCTGGCCGCGCAGGAATACCTGGCGCTGCGCCACTACGACCTGGTGCTGGTGAACGAGCAGCTGGCGGATATGGACGGCCTGGAGCTGGTGCGCCAGCTGCGCGAGCAGGACATACTCGGCGACACCGGCCAACTGCGATCGCTACTGGTGTTAAGTGCCCAGCCACAGTTGGCGCGCGCGCGCCTGCCCGGCCATTTACCGCGCCAGCAGTTGTACTGGCTGGCGCGGGCCAGCACCCGCGCACAATTGCTGGCCGCCGTGGCCGCTGCCCTGGATGAGGCGGTGGCCGCCACCAAACCTCTGGCCTATTAGTTAGTGGCCGAGGTTTTTACTAGCCCGGTGTTTTTACTGGCCCGATGTTTAAAGGTGGGAGCGTCCTTAAACTGAATTGAATTGCCCGGCGATGGAATTGAATGCCCAGATTGAGTTGAGCCCCAGATTGAGTTGAATGCCCATGATTGAGTTGATCCGCCGATGAAACCGCCTCTGCCAGTCAATGAAGCCCAGCGCCTGGCGCAACTGGAGCGCTTGCAGATACTCGACACCCCGCGCGAGCAGAGCTTTGACGCCCTGACGGAGCTGGCGATGATGATTTGCGGCACCCCGGCGGGGCTGATTACCCTAATCGAGCGCGACCGCCAGTGGTTTAAATCCTGTATCGGCATGGAGGGGGAAGAGACAGAGCGCGACCTGGCCTTCTGCGCCTATGCGCTCTTGCAACCAGATGAGCTCTTGGTGGTAGAAGATGCCCGCCTCGACCCGCGCTTTGCCGACCACCCGGGGGTTACCGGCGAACCCCATATCCGCTTTTACGCCGGTATGCCCCTGCAAATTGCCCCCGGCATAGCCCTGGGCACCCTCTGCGTGGTGGACTACCAGCCGCGCCAGCTAAGCGAATCGCAATACCAGGCACTGCGCCTGCTGGGGCGTCAGGTGGTGCAGCTGCTGCAACTGCACCAGCGCAACCTGCAGGTGCAGCACCAGGCCGAGCGCTTTGCCACCTTGTCCAACACCATCCCGATTTTGATTGGCCAGCTCGACCGGGAGCTGCGCTACGAATTCAGCAACTACCTCTACCGCGACTGGTTTGGCCTGGAGCCGGCGGCCATGCTCGGCAAAACCCCGCTGGAGGTGTTTGGCCCCGCCTACCTGGAAGGGGTTTGGCCAATGATCAAGCGCGCCCTGCAAGGGCAAACCTCGCAACTGGAGCGCCCCCTGCGCGATGGCCGCACCGTTGAAATCAGCTTTTCGCCGGTGTACAGCGGCAGCAACATCAGCGGCGTGTTTATCACCGGGGTGGATATCAGCGAGCGCAAGCGCCACGAGCGGGTGCTGGAGCGCGAGCGGCAAAACCTTGACCTGGTAATCCGCGGCGCCAACCTGGGCAGCTGGCAGTGGCATGTGCCCAGCGGCGAGGTAATCATCAACGAGCGCTGGGCGCAGATGCTGGGCTACAGCCCGGTAGAGTTAGCGCCGGTGACGGTCGACACCTGGCGCCAGCTGTTGCACCCGGAGGATGCCGCCCCGGCGGAGCAAAACCTGCAGCGCCATTTCAGCGAGGCCAGCGAGTTTTACGAGCAGCGCTTCCGCATGCGCTGCAAAGATGGCAGCTGGCGCTGGATTTACGCCTGTGGGCGGGTGTTTAGCCGCACCGCCGAGGGCAGCCCCGAGCGCATGTTTGGCACCCACGCCGACATCACCGCCGCCGAGGAGGCGCACCGATTACTGGAGCAAAACGAGCAGAAGCTCTCCTCGCTCTACCAGTTGTCGCCGGTGGCCATAGCGCTCAATCGCCTTAGCGACGGCGCTTTCATCGAGGCCAACCCGGAGTTTTACCACCTGCTCGGCTATAGCCCGGAAGAATTTGCCGGCAAAAGCTATTGGGATATCACCCCGCCCGAATACCAGGCCGCCGAATTGGAGCAGCTGGAGGCCATACACGTCAGCGGCCGCTACGGCCCCTACGAAAAACACTATATCCACCGCGATGGTTCGCGCATCCCGGTGCTGCTTAACGGGGTGGCCATAGACACCGGCGATGGCCAAACGCTGATCTGGTCGATTATTCAGGACATCACCGAGCGCAAGCGTATAGAGCAGCTGAAAAACGATTTCGTCTCCGCCGTCAGCCACGAGCTGCGCACCCCGCTCACCTCCATTGCCGGCGCCCTCAGCCTGGTCAACAGCGGCCTGTTGGGGGCTATGTCGCCCAAGGCGCAGGAGATGCTCGACATAGCGCAAAAAAATGCCCAGCGGCTCAGCCACCTGATCAACGACCTGCTGGATATGGACAAGCTGGCGGCGGGCAAGCTGGATTTTCACTTGAACAACCAGTGGCTGCTGCCGATTGTGGAGCAATCCAT
>CAMLRI010000207.1 GCA_946482385.1 uncultured Cellvibrio sp. | reverse complement strand
CAGCTCGGTGGAATCCAGCTCGGTAGCGTCTTCATCCAGTTCTGCTGAGTCTTCCGGTTCTGTAGAGTCTTCCAGTTCTGTTGAGTCCTCCAGCTCTAGCGAGTCATCCGGCGCTGTGGAATCCTCCAGCGCTGCTGAATCCTCGTCCTCATCGCTGTCCAGCGCCGTCTCCTCGTCCAGTGAATCATCCTCCAGCGAGTCATCCTCAAGCTCCTCCTCGGTGGTGATGGCGCTGTTAAAGCTGGAGGAAAATGGCCCGGGGATGATCGCCTTTTTCCCCAGCACCGCTTACACCGGCACCAATGGTGGCTTTACCGTGTTGCAGGGGCTGGCCAACAACAAAACCACCACGCCCATTACCTCGGCCTTTGTGAACTACTCGGTCAATGTGGCCAGTAGCGGCGATTACCAGCTGCGGGTGCGCTACGCCTTTGGCGGCACCGAAACCAATATCCGCGACAGCTGGGTTTATGTGAACGGCGCCAAGGTGCAGGTGGATGACGACCAGGTGATCGAGTTTGCCTACACGGGGGTGAGCGACGGCAAGTGGAACACCTATGCCTATACCGACTACATCAGTATTCCGCTGATCGAAGGCGATAACGATATCCGCCTGGTGGCGCTTAACACCGCTGGCTACAGCCGCAGCATCACCTTTGCCCGCACCGGCAGCGGCGGCACCCAGGGCAGCACTGGCACCGGCACCGTGAGCGGCCTGCCCAACCTGGAGCATGTGGAAATCAGCGGCCCTGGCCCCATTACCGCTGGCACAGGCACAACCGTGCTCTACAGCTTGAGCACAGGTGTGGATGCGGGCGCGGGCAGTATCAGCCTGACCCCCGAGCAGGATTTCTACCTGCCGGGTACAGCGGTGACCCTGATTGCCACCCCGGCCCAGGGTGAGAAGTTTGATTCCTGGACCGGCGATGCCCCCTCCAGCGACAGCAATTACAGCTTCGAGATTAATGGCAACCTCAACCTCAAGGCGCGCTTTGTGGCGGCCGATGCGGCCCAGCCGGCCGGCCTGGTGGGTTTTGCCAGTATCCAGAGCGACAGCGCTGTGCCCTATACCCTGACCGGCGGCGCCGGTGCCCCGGTGACAACAGTGACCAGCCTGCAGGAGTTGGAAACTGCCCTGGCTGGCGGCGGGCCTTTGCAAATCAAGGTGTCTGGCCTGATCGACAACAGCGGCAGCCCCAGTAAAAGCCTGACGGTGCCCTCCAATACCACTATTTTTGGCGACCCGGCCAACCCTGGGCATCTGAAAAATATCGAACTGAAATTGGGCGGTAAAAACTACATTTTGCGCAACTTGAAGCTGTCGGAAGTGGTGTCTGTGGCCATTCGCGATGGCGGCGGCAACCTGCTGGTGGCCGAAGGGCAGGGTAATGATGTGATCAGTATCAACGGTGGCCGCCATGTGTGGATCGACCACTGCGAGCTTTATTCCTCGCTTACCCCGGCGGAGGTCTACGACCTGAGCGGCCCCAGCGAAACGCCCGATGGCGTGGTGGATGACTACGATGCCAAGGATTTTTACGACGGCCTGATCGACATCAAAAACGGCGCCTCCTATATCACCCTTTCCAACAACTATATCCACGACCACTGGAAGGGGATATTGATTGGCTCTGGCGATACCGAGGACAACAACGACTCGCAAACCCGCATTACCCTGCACCACAACCACTTCAAGGACATCATCAGCCGCATTCCGCTGCTGCGCTATGGCAAGGGCCATTTCTACAACAACTATGTACAGGGCACCTTGCCGACGGTGTACGGCAAAACTGTGCGGGTGGATACGGTGTTCAACCTGCGCCAGGGTGCGCACGGCCTGATTGAGGGCAACTATGTGCAGGGTGCCAAAAACACGTTTGGTTACTTCTACACCTCATCCACCACCACCACCGGTTTTTGGAACCTGGTGGATAACCAGTATGTGGATGTCACCAATGCGCCGCCGGCATCCAGCTCGGATTACACAGTGCCCTACAGCTACACCGCCGAGGCCAGCAACAGCATCAACACCTCGGTGCCGTTGCAAGTGGGAGTGGGTATTCTCACGGCGGAACAGCTGCCCTGATCCCGCCCGGGTTTTATCCGGCTATCGCCCATAAAAAAGCGCGCTCCAATTGGGCGCGCTTTTTTATGGGTAGGTGAATACTGGGGCAATTATTGTCGGCGGATGTAATCGCGCATAACCGCCTGCCCCAGTTTTTCCGATTCCTGGGCCAGCTCGGCGTTAATGGTGGGCAATACAGCCTGCATGGCGCTAAAGGCATCGCTTTGAACAAACTTCATAATCTGCAATAACTCATCGGCGCTGAACTGGTTCATCAGCTGGCTGGTGTCACCCTTTTGCCCGCTAAGGGCGTGATCTATAGAGGCGCGCATAAAACGGCCGCCGGTTTCGCTATCGGTAAAGTCGGCCAGGGCATGCATGTGTTCGCTGGGGATATGGCGCGCGTAGACGCGGGCGGCCAGGTTTTCAAAATCATTGGCGTCAATACTGCTGAGGGCGCGCATGGCCACTTCGGCAATAGAGGGGTGGGATTCGGCTTCGCGCTTCATCACCTCGGTCAGCGATTGCATGGCCAGCTGGCCGGCGCCAAAGCTTTGCAGGAAACGCTTGGCGGCCACCATGGCTTCCGTATCCGGGGCGGCGAGCATGGTGTTGATAAATTCTGTGTCGGCGCGGGCCTGGGCGTCATCCACCTTGCTGCTGGGTGCCGGCTTGGCCTGGCTATTGGGTTGGGGGGCAGTGCTGCAACCCAATATCAGGCTGGAGGCGATTAACAGGCACAGTAAGTGACGCATGGTGCTTATTCCTTGGGTGAGGGTGGTATGGATGAGTGACGTTGGTTAAGGGTAAGTGAATTATCGTTATAACACCCGGCGCTGGCCTGCCCTCCTGGGGTTAGCCGTTTATGGCGCACCAGGGGGCGTTGCGCGCGGCTTGTATCGCCTGGCTGTAGGTATCGGCCAGGGCGCAGGCAAAGTCGATTTCGTCGCGGCTCCACTGGCGCGCCTGCCCCTGGTGTTCGCAGCAGATCACCCCGAGCAGGGTATCGCCTTCGCGGATAGGGGCGTCGAGCATGGAGCTGATGCCAAAGGGGGTTAGGTAGCTGCTACTGAATTCGCAGGTGCGCGGGTCGCGGTGGGCGTCATTGGCAACCACTGGCTGGCCCTGGTCGAGGCTGGCGAAGTAGGCGGGGTAATCGCTGCGCTGCAATAGCAACTGGCCGCTGAAATCGCAGTTATCGCCATCCAGCAGCAGCCGCCCCTGCACATATTGGCGGTCGGCGCCCATCACCCAAATGCCGGCGCGGTTGATATTCAAACCGTGCAGGGCGGCGGTGAGAACCAGCAGCCCGGCGGCCTGCAGGTCGCCGGTGGCCACCATGTTGGAAGCAGTGATGTCTTGCAGTATCAGGTCGAGTTTTTGGCTCATAGGAATACCTTGGCTAGGTTGAAGCAGCATCCTAGAGCATAGCCGCTGCCGGTGGATTCTGCGGCCAGCTTCACTGGGCTACCGGGGTGGTTGGGTGGTTGCCCCACTCCGCCCAGGAGCCGTGGTAGGCGCGGATATTCAAGCCCAGCGCCTTGCCCACCAAATAGGTAAAACCCGAGCGGTGGTGGCTTTGGCAGTGGGTGACTATGCGCTTTTCAGGGGTAAACCCCAACGCTGCCAGGTAGTCGCGGGCATCGCTGCGGATACGCAGCGCCTGGTGCGGGTCCATCAGTTGGGTCCATTCGCAGTTGATGGCGCCGGGGATATGGCCGTTTTTCAGCGCTGTCAGCCGCTCGCCGCGGTACTCCGCCGGGCTGCGCGCATCCCAGACCACAAAGTCCGCGCGATCCATTTCGCCCAGTATATCGGGCAGCTCAATCACCACCTTGGGGTCGATCTTCACGCTTACTTGGCTGGGGGTTACCACCGGGATTTCCTGGGTCACCCCCTGGCCGGACGCCAGCCAGGCGTGCAGGCCGCCATTTAAATAGGAGTAGTGCTTGTGGCCTATGGCATCCAGGGTCCAGATCATCCGCCCGGCCCAGCCGCCACCTTCGTCGTCGTAGACCACCACATGGGTATCGGGGGTTAAGCCCAAAAACGAAAACAGCTTATCGAGCTGCGCTTTGCTGGCGATTTTGCCCGGTGTGGGCGGCAGGCCGCAGACAATTTTTTGCGGCGGCACATGCACGGCGCCGTCGATGTGCCCCTGGCGGTAAGTCTGCTCGGCGCAGAGGTCGAGTACCAGCAGCTTGCCGCAGGGCTGGGCCAGCAGTGCGGCCAGCTCGGTAGGTTCCATAATGAAAGGCAGTGACATCTTTTCCTCCCGGCAAAAAGCCTTAATAGGGGTCGCTCAGCGAGCTCAGAATGTAGCGGTAAGAATCCATGCGTGTCTGGCTGATTTTGCCTTCATCCAGGGCTTTTAAAATGGCGCAGCCGGGTTCATGGCGGTGTGAGCAATCGCGGAATTTACAGTGGCCAATATAGGGGCGGAACTCGATAAACCCCTCCAGCACCTCGTCCTCCTCCATGTGCCAAAGGCCGAACTCGCGGATGCCGGGCGAGTCGATCAAATGGCCGCCGCCGGGGAAATGCAGCAGGGTGGCGCTGGTGGTGGTGTGGGTGCCCTGTTGCCGTTCAGACAAATCGCCCACGCGCAGGTTCGATTCCGGCAGTAGGGCGTTGATCAAAGAGGACTTGCCCACGCCCGACTGGCCGACAAACACACTGGTGTAGTCCGCCAGGTAGCGCCTTAGCTCATCCAGCCCCTGTTCCACTTTGGTCGAAACCTTAAGCACCTCATAGCCCAGCTGGCGGTAGGTGGTTTCCAGGTAATCGATCTTGTCGCGGGTTGATTCGTCGATGCGGTCGCTTTTGTTGATCACCAGCACCGGCTCTATGTCGATGGCATTGGCGGCTACCAAATAGCGGTCGACCAGGTTGGCGTGGGGCTCTGGGTAGGGGGCTATCACCACCAGGATGCGGTCGATATTGGCGGCCACGGTTTTCATATCGCCGTGCGGGTCGGGGCGTT
>CAMLRI010000206.1 GCA_946482385.1 uncultured Cellvibrio sp. | reverse complement strand
CCCGCTTGGCAAAAGCGCACGCAAGAACTCAGCGAATTAATGGCTGTTGCCGCTCCCTTGTTAGCCCTTAGTGCAAAAGTAACTGTGCCCTGCACCCTTGGGCATTTTAAACCGGTGATTTATTTACCCCTGGGGTTGCTCAGCCATTTATCGCCTGCGCAAATAGATGCTGTGCTGCTACACGAACTCAGCCATATCAAACGCCGCGATTATTTTTTCAACCAGCTGCAGTGCCTGCTGGAGTGCCTGTATTTTTTCAATCCGGCAGCGCGCTGGCTTAACCGGCAGCTACATCAGGAAAGGGAAAATGACTGTGACGACCGCGCCCTTGCCATCAGCAAGGACAAACTGGCTTACGCCAATACCCTCAAGGAGTTTATCGCCATGCAAACCAACCCACTGGCACCCGCCATTAGCGGCAAACCGCAATCTATTAGCCAACGTATTTATCGTTTATTTGCCGCTCCGCACGCCCAGGCTCGCCCCAACAACAAAACCCTGGCGGCCTTAATACTCGCCGCCTGCACCTTGCTGGCATCGCTTTACAGCTATGCCCTGCAACAACAAGCCAAAGACGATGAGTTTGCAATAGAAGTGAAAGACACCAGCGCCAAGGAAGTGCTAGAGATGATGGAAAATTTTTGCGGTACAACAGCCAAACAAGCCCTGGAAGCACCCGAGGTAATGATGACCCTTAAATTACAAACCTCCTGTGAACAGGCCTTTGCGATTTTGTACGACCTTAACAACCTGGCCAAAGGTTATGCCTACCTGGATATCAAAGGCAGCGTATTCCAAGGCTTTTTACACAACATGAAGGATCAAGCCTGCAAACAACAGCTGGAGCAGAGCCTTAAACAAGCGGGGGTGGAAAAGTTCTTTATCGACACCCGCAATATTCCCTGCTCCAGCACAGCAACTGGTAGTAATTCTTTTTCGTTGGATATGTAAAGCCCAGGGTAGAGGCAAAACCGCCCTGGGCTTTTGTTGGCTTAAGGGCGGCGCTGGCCGAACAACAGAATATTGCCCGTTGCACTCACGGCAATTAATTGGTTATCCACCCACACAGGTGAAGCAATAAAAGCGCCCAGGGTTTTAACGTATTCCACCGGGGCCTGTATTTGCATTTCGGGGGCATACAATTTGTCGCCACGCAATTTGCCGGTTTGATCATCCACTATGTCGTGAATATCGCGGCGCCCTTCCGGCGTTTGGTAGTACCACAGCTGCTCGCCGGTGTGTTTGTTGTAGGCGTAAAGCTCACCCGCCATGGTGGCGGCAAATACATAGCGGCTGCCAACCAATAGCGGCGATGCGTAAGTCCACAAGCGCGTATCTGTGCGGTACACCTCCTCACCTGTGTGCTTATCCAATGCCAGCATCAGGCCGGTATCCGATGTGCCGACATACACATGGCGCTCATCAATGGCCGCGCTGCTGAGTATCCAGCTGTAAGCGGCGTCGTACTTCCACAGCTGCGCGCCATCGCTCAGGTTAAAGGCGTAGAAAAAACCATCGCGGGCGCCGACGTACACCTTGCCCTGATCAATGCGCGGGGTGGCCACTATGCCTTGCATGGCGAAGTAATCGTTGTCCACCCCGCCAGTGAAGTGCCAACGCTCTGCGCCGGTTTGGGCATCCAGCGCATACAGGCGGGTGCCCCAGGTGCCTATCACAATAGTGCCATCGGCATAGGCGGGCGATGAATGTACCGGAGCGCCGGCATTGAATTGCCACTGCAGTTCACCGCTGTCAGCTTTAAGGGCGTAGACATGGTGATCACTGCTGCCGACATATACCAGGCCGTTCACTACCAGCGGCGAGGATGAATAAAAATCCCAGGGGTCGGGCACAGGGCCGGCGCTAGCGGGCATGCCATAGCCACCCACAGCGGCAAAGCGTTTTTCACCACCGGTGGCAAAACGCCACAACAATTTGCCGCTGTATTGGTCGAGGGCATTCACAAAACCATCGCGACTTAAAAAATACACCCGGCCGTCGGCAACTGCCGGCGTAGAGGCTATGGCGCCTTCGCTGTGATACAGCCATTGCAGGCGTTTGGCGCGCCAGTCAAAGGCGTAGAGGTTGCCGTTTTCGGCCGCGACCCACAGCTGGTTGCCCTGCACTACCGGCGAGGCGGATACAGGGGCGTGCAGCGGGAAATCCCATTGCAAAGCCAGCTTGCGTACATCGACAGGTTTGGACGGCTTAGCCAAGGCGCAGGAGCCTAGCCCCAGCAGTGCCAGGCTGAACAGCCCGGCGAGGATTCGGGAGCGGGTTAATGGGGTGTGTTTGATCATGGCGGATTCTCCTAGTGGCCAGAACAGGGTTAGCACCAAGATGATTGGCGCCATTCCACCCTAATCCGCCCGCTGGGGAAGGCCTAATTAACCCTTATTAATTTGTTTGAAGCGGCCGCTGCATTTGCCCTACCAAGGCCTGGAAGCGCGGCTGGCCGTGCAGCAGTTGGTAGGCGGGATCTACCGCCAACCACAGCAGGGGCGATTGCGGCACAGCGGCCGCCTGCTCCAGCCAATCCATCGCCTGGCTGTAATCACCCGCCTGCAGGGCATAGCGCGCCCAGGCCAGGGGTGGCGGGTACTGGCCCAGGTCGGCCGGCTCGCGGGTTTGCAGCAGCCAGCGGTTCACCCCCGCCAAGCCTTCGGCGGCAAAGGCCTGTTGTGCCGCCGCCATCTTGTCATCGTCAAAACCGGCGTCGGCCATCAACCACTGCCAATGGAAGAAAGATTCCTCCTCGCGCCCCAGGCTGGCCAATACCCGCTGGGCGGAGATGTGGTAGTAGCGGTCATCCGGCTCTGCCTGGGTAATGCGCTGCAACTCGGCCCAGGCCAGGTCGTGGCGCTGGTTCATTTGGTATATCCACACCACCATGGGCACAGAATAGTTAAGCGGGTTGAGCTGGCGGGCCTGCTCCATGGCGGTTAGCGATTCCGCAAAGCGCCCCTGGGCCAAGCGCAGTTGTGCCAGTTGCAGGGGCGGTGCATCGCTCTGGGGTGCCAGTTGCTGCGCCTGGGCATAGTTGTGCTCGGCAGCGGGCAAATCGCGCCGGCACCAGAAGGTCACATTGCCCCGCTCCAGCCAGGCGTCCGCCAGGGTCGGCTGCAGCTCTATGGCCTTATCCAGCAGCCCCAAAACTTCGGCGCAATGGCCGGGCTGCGCCAGCTGCTCGCCCAGCAGCTGCTGTTTGGCGCGGGCAATACCCAAATAAGCGGAGGCCTGCTGCGGCTGCAATGCCAGCAGCTGTTTGTAGAGGGCGATAGCTTGGCGCCAATCTTCCGGCTGGCTACTGGCCAGGTGGACTTGCGCCTGATGTTCCAGATCTGGCTGCTCCGGCATCGAATGGAAGTGCCACCACCAGGCCAGGCCGACCAGTAACAGGGCAGCCAATCCCCCCCAATAGGGCAAGCGCCCCATGGCGGCAACTGCCGGGCTAGCAGGCGCGCCCGGCTGATTCAACTCGGGCGATGTGGGGCTATAGGCGGCGGGTGTTGGCGCGGCGGCTGGTACGGCGGGAACAAGGGGCCCGGCATCGGCAATAAACTGGTAGCCAACCCCGGGAATGGTTTTGATATAGCGCGGGCGGCGCGGGCTATCGCCCAGGGCCTTGCGCAAATGGCTGATGGCCACCGCCAGGCTATCGTCGTTGACTACCTTGCCCGGCCAGATACAGGCGAGTATCCGCTCCTTATCCAAGACTTCGCCGGGGTGGTCGATAAACAGCAACAGCAAGGCCACCAGGCGGTGCTCCAGCTCTACCCGCTGGTCGCCCGAGGTAAGGCTGTTGCTGTGCACGCACAACTGCCAG
Source organism: uncultured Cellvibrio sp. (assembly GCA_946482385.1). Next base: position 1,248 of record CAMLRI010000206.1, on the reverse strand, counting down.
TGACCGATACAAAACTGGTTAGCGGGGTGCCTGGGCCTGTAGGTTTTGGGCAGATTGGTTTTGGCCGCAGCCGATGGATGGGAAGAAGACATAGTACCTGCAAGATCGAGAGGCTATCGAAAAGTTATCGCAAGGCTAGCGCCTGACCTTAATCGCCCGCCGGCATTCTTGTCCAGCAGGCAGCGGCTTAAGGATTCTTAAGATGCATAAACTTCCCGCACCAGCTCCCCGATCAAGCGCGCGCCCTGCTCCACCCGCGCCTCATCCTGGCAATAGGTAACACGGATGCACTCGTGGCAGTGGCGCCAGTCGCCCTCCAGGCCGGGGAAAAAGTGGTGCCCGGATACTACCAGTACACCGCGCTGCTTGAGCCGCTGGTACAGCTCCTGGCTGGTGATGGGCAGATCCTTAAACCACAGCCACAGGAAAATGGCGCCTTCGGGCTTGTGGATGTGCACGGGCAAACCCGCCAGGTGTCGCTTGAAGCAGGCAACCGCTGCCTCCATCCGCTGGCGATAAAAAGGCGCTACCTGCTGGCGGCTTAGGGGCAGCATCTGCTCATCCAGCAATAACTGGCGCAACAGCGCCGGCCCCAGGTTGCCGCTGGCCAGGTTGAGGATGGTATTGGCGCGGGCAAAGGCCTGGATCAACTCCGGCCGGGCGATCACCACCCCGGTGCGCACGCCGGGCAGCCCCAGCTTGGAAAGGCTGAGCACCAGGATGGTGTTGTCGTTCCAGGCCGGGCGGGCATCGGCAACCAGGATATTGGGGAAAGGCGTGCCATAGGCGCCATCGACAATAAAGGGCACGCCATGGGTTTGTGCCAGGGCATCCAGCCGCGCCATTTCCTCATCGCTGATGACATTGCCCGTGGGGTTGGTGGGGCGGGATACACAGAGGGCGCCTGTCTGCGGGGTGATATGCAGCTGGTCAAAATCCACATGGTATTTAAAGAAGCCATTCTCCAGCAGTTCGATACTGGGGCGGGTCGCCATAAAAGTATCGCCCTGGATGCCCTGGTCGCTATAGCCCAGATACTCGGGGGTGAGCGGCAGCTGGATACGCTTGCGCGAGCCATCGGCATAGTCGCCGGCAAACAGGTTAAACAGCACAAAAAACGCCGATTGGCTGCCATTGGCCAGGGCGATATGGTCGCGGGTAATGGGCCAGCCGTATTCTTTGCGCAGCAACTGGGCCAGTAGCTCCAGGGTTTCGCTGTCGCCCTGGGGCGGCTGGTAAACCCCCAGT
>CAMLRI010000205.1 GCA_946482385.1 uncultured Cellvibrio sp. | reverse complement strand
AACGCAAAAAGCCTTTGAACAGGGTTTGAACCCGATTGTGGTGATTAACAAGATCGACCGCCCCGGCGCCCGCCCCGAGTGGGTGATCGACCAGGTGTTTGACCTGTTCGACCGCCTGGGTGCCACCGAAGAGCAATTGGATTTCCCCATTGTTTACGCTTCGGCGCTCAACGGTGTGGCCGGCCTTGAGCCGGATAACATCGCCGAAGATATGACCCCGCTGTTCCAGATGATTGTCGACAAGGTAAAACCGCCCAAAGTTGACCTGGACGGCCCCTTCCAGATGCAAATCTCCGCCCTGGACTACTCCAGCTACGTAGGTGTTATCGGCATCGGCCGCATTACCCGCGGCAGCCTGGCGCCCAACCAGCAGATCGTGGTGGTTACTCCCAGCGGCGAAACCCGCAAGGCAAAAGTGTTGCAAGTGATGGGTTACCACGGCTTGCAGCGCATCGAAACCGACCGCGCCTACGCCGGCGATATCGTGTGTATTACCGGTGTGGACAAGCTGGGTATCTCCGACACCCTCTGCTCGCCCGATTGCATTGAGGCCCTGCCGGCCCTGTCTATCGACGAGCCGACCGTGAGCATGACTTTCCAGGTGAACGATTCGCCTTTTGCCGGTAAGGAAGGCAAGTACGTTACCAGCCGCAATATTAAGGATCGCCTCGACCAGGAGCTGATCGCCAACGTGGCGCTGCGGGTACAGCAGGGCGATACACCGGATAAATTTATTGTGTCTGGCCGCGGTGAATTGCACCTGTCGGTGTTGATCGAGAACATGCGCCGCGAAGGTTACGAGCTGGGTGTATCCCGCCCCGAAGTTATCCAGAAGGTGGTGGATGGCGAAATCCACGAGCCTTTCGAGCAGGTGGTGATCGACGTAGAAGAGCACCATCAGGGCAAGGTGATGGAAGAGCTGGGCCTGCGCAAGGGCGAGCTGACCAACATGGAGCCGGATGGCAAGGGCCGCATCAAGCTGGAATTTTTGTGCCCCTCGCGCGGCCTGATTGGTTTCCGCGGCCAGTTCCTGACCATGACTTCCGGCTCGGGCATTATGACCAGTATTTTTGACCACTATGGCCCGGCCAAGCAGGGTGAAGTGGCCAAGCGCCAGAACGGTGTGCTGGTGTCTATGGTGACCGGCAAGACCCTGGCCTATGCCCTGAATATGCTGCAAGAGCGCGGCCGTTTGTTCCTCGGCCCAGGCGTGGAAATTTACGAAGGCCAGATCGTGGGTATCCACTCGCGCGATAACGACCTGGTGGTTAACCCCACCAAGGCCAAGCAACTCACCAACGTCCGCGCCTCTGGCACCGACGATGCGGTGGTGTTGACTCCGCCGATTCGCCACAGCCTGGAGCAGGCGCTGGAATTTATCGAGGATGACGAGCTGGTGGAAGTGACCCCGCAAAGTATCCGCATCCGCAAAAAGCTGCTCAGCGAAAACGAGCGCAAGCGCGGTAAAAAAGCCTAAGCGGCACAGCAGTGAAAGGAATCCCCGGCGCGCAAGCTCCGGGGATTTTTTTAATCGCTGCACAAGTATTTTTTGAAAACTTTTACTGATTAGCCCCAGGAAAGAAGAGTGTCCCGCTCAGGGCACTATTCTTTCCTTCCAAACACCCAAGGCGCTTGGGCTTCTGTTTGCAGGACACGCCGTAAACCCATCCATGGGGGCTTGTCGTCGACTTCCTGTCTCCGACAGTCCCGCAAACAGAAGCCCAAGCGCCTAGAGAGATTTTCGCGAGAATCAAAGCAGCAATGGATATTTATTTAATTCTTTCGCTAGTCACCCTGGGCGCCTTTACCGGTTTATTCGCCGGTTTGTTTGGCATAGGCGGCGGCGGCATTATGGTGCCGGTGCTGACCTTTTTATTTTTGCAGCAGCAATTCCCCGCCGAGCAGGTGTTGCACATAGCCCTGGCCACCTCCATGGCCACCATTGCGCCCACCGCCCTCGCCAGTTTGCGCGCCCACCACCAGCGCAGCGCGGTGCTCTGGCCAGTGGTGTTGCGCATTACCCCCGGGGTGTTGGTAGGTACTTTCCTTGGCACCTTCCTCGCCGCCTATTTGCCGGTGCGGTTCCTGGCCTTGTTTTTTGCCGCCTTTATGGCGTTTGTGTCCTGGCAGATGATTCGCAACCTGCGCATCCACCCGGCGCGCCAGCTGCCCAGCAACCTGCCGCTGATTGGTGTCGGCATAGTGATTGGCAGTATCTCCGCCCTGGTGGCCATCGGCGGCGGCACCCTGACGGTGCCCTTTTTGCTCTGGTGCAATATCAACCTGCCCACCGCCATTGGCACCTCGGCAGCTGTGGGCCTGCCCATTGCCCTCTCTGGCGCCCTGGGTTACTGGGTGAATGGTTTGGGCGTTACCGGCCTGCCGGAACACAGCCTGGGCTACATTTACTGGCCGGCGGTGCTGGCCATGGCCAGCGCCAGCTTTATCACCGCGCCCCTGGGCGCCAAGCTGGCCCACAAGCTGCCCATCCCCACCCTGAAAAAAGGTTTTGCCCTGCTGCTGTTGGCGCTGTCGCTGCAAATGCTGGTAACGGTTTTTAGCGCTTAACCAGCAATAGCAACCGCCATAAAAAAAAGCGACGCCGTTTTACACAGGCGTCGCTTTTTTTATGGGCTTGATAAAGATGTTAAGCGGAGCTTAAAAACTATTAGCCAATATTAGAAAGTAATTGTGGCACCCACAGAAATCATCGACAGGTCGTCCACATCGTCCATATCAAACATTTCGTATTCCGCGCGCAGGGCAAAGGAAGCCAGTTGGAATTTGGCGCCCAAACCATAGGCCATGTTGGATTCGGAATCACTGCCGCCTTCAAAATCTATATCAGAATCTGAATAACCCGCTTTGGCAAATACGCCAAAGGGGCCAAAATTCATACCGGCAACACCGAAGACATCAAAGGCAACGATATCAACACTGCCTTCACCTTCAAAGGTGCCGAAATCGCGGTAATCCGCTTCTACGGCCAAATCTACCAGCGGCACCAAACCAAAGTTGTAGCCGACCAGCAGCTTGTAAGCCGTGTCTTTTTCATCAAAATCATAACCGTCATCCAACGCCGATTGGCCAACGCTGCCGCCAATATACAAACCAGAATCTGCACCTGCGTAGCTGGTCAGGGGCAGGGCAATAGAAGCCATTAACAGGGAAGAGGCGAGTAACTTTTTCATAGGTGATTCCTTGTGTGTGAGTTTTAATCAGAAGCTGTTAAGTGAATTTACGCGACGCAATCAAGGCCGCAAAAGCCACTAGAGCATAGCCCTATGACGGCTTGGTGACGAGCTTAAACTTTTTGCCTGACTGCAAGCTGAATTTTATTCGCCATTTTTTAACCGGAGGATGCGTGACGAATTTTATCCGCCAGCAGGGCGATATGCTCGGGGCGATCGTTAAGTGCGGGGATATAGCGGTATTTTTCTCCGCCCGCCTGTAAAAACAAGTCGCGATTTTCCACTGCCAATTCCTCTAGGGTTTCCAGGCAGTCGGCGCTGAATGCCGGGGAGATAATCGCCACATCTTTAATACCTTCGCGCGGCAACTGCTCCAGGGTGGTATCTGTGTAAGGCTTTAACCATTCCTCGCGGCCAAAGCGCGATTGAAAGCTGGTGATGCACAGGCTTTTATCCAGCCCCAAGTATTCCTGCACCAGGCGCGTGGTTTTTTGGCACCAACAAAAATAAGGGTCGCCGGCCATTAAATAGCGCTTGGGCATGCCGTGGTAGGAAAAAATAATTTTTTGCGGCTGGCCATTTTTTTCCATGTGTTCGCGCACCGAATTCGCCAGCGCGGCAATATACAAAGGGTGGTCGCAATAGTTGTTAATAAAATGTAATTCCGGCACCCAGCGCCAGGTTGTTAATTCACTGGCCACCGCATCAAAAGTGGAGCCGGTGGTGGGGCCGGCGTATTGGGGGTAGAGTGGCAGTACAATAATTTTGCGCACACCTTCATGCTGTAATTCGCGCAGCGCCGAGGCGATGCTGGGATTACCATAGCGCATGCCCAGTTTCACGCTGTAGCCATCGCCCAGCTGCTGCTGAATGGCGGCCTGTTGCTGGCGGCTGATGGCGAGCAGGGGCGAGCCTTCGCTGGTCCATACACTGCGATAGGCTGCCGCCGATTTGCGCGGCCGCACCCGCAAAATAATGCCGTGCAGAATAAACCACCACAGCAGGCGCGGCACCTCAATGACTCTGGGATCTGATAAAAATTCGGCCAAATAGCGGCGCAGGGCCGGCGAGGTGGGCGCATCGGGGGTGCCAAGGTTGGCGAGCAGCACACCTATTTTGGGCGCAGGCGCATTGGCGGCGTGGAAAAGGGGGTCTATATCGTAATTGCGGGCGCGGAAAGCAGCCATAAAAACTCCTTGAAACCTGTGCGCGTCCGAAGCCATCGGATGAGCGGCGAAAAATATCGGCTAAGTATAGGCCATGTCGCCCTGGTACCGCCGCTATTGTTCGCGCTGTAAAAAATCTCCCGAGGCAATGACCGCCAGATTTGCAGGATCGCGCTGATAGAGGTAGGCCCAGGCGTGCAGCGGTTCACCCGAGGATAATTGCACCGCAATTAATTCGCGGCGATATTCGTCATCATCCCGCGCCGGGTGCTGGCATTCCTCATAGGCATCCAGCGCTTGTAATTGCGCCCCATCGGCAAGTTCATAGACTTCGCCCTGCACCCAACCGGCATCGTTTAACAACAACCCGGGGTAATAGCTCACCAGCAGCAACTGGCCGCGCACCCGCCCTTCACCCAGCCAGCGCGCGCCCTGCAAATAACGCTGATGGGCGCCGCTGTTGCAGGCGCGGCGCAGGGTGCCGTAAACAAATAACAAGGGATTGTTCTTCATAGACAGGGAAAATCGTACTTCGCAAATCGTTTGTCATTGGGGTGGATGTTTTGAAAACGCATGAATACATCCCTGTAGCTCCCTCAAGTCGTCCGTGACTTGAGGGTTTCAAAACATCCACCCCAACGCCAAACTCAATTTATCGCAAGCAGTTGCTAAAAATTACAGCGGGGATAACTGATAAATTTTGCCGTTGCCTTCGTCGCTCAGCAGGTACACCAAAC
>CAMLRI010000204.1 GCA_946482385.1 uncultured Cellvibrio sp. | reverse complement strand
CCAGTGTTGCAGTTTGCTTTTGCCGATGTTGTCGGCCGGGTGGGCTTTGCCGGCCACCAGCAGCTGCACCGGGTAGCGCTGGTTGCACAGGATGCGCGCCAGCCGCTCGGGGTCGTGCAGCAGCAGGTCGGGGCGCTTGTATTCGGCAAAGCGACGGGCGAAGCCCAGGGTGAGGATGCTGGGGTCCAGGGGCGGTTCGCGGCTGATATCGCATTGGTCGCCGCTGGTGGATTCGCGCCGCCATTGGTGGGCCAGGCGCTGGCGCACATAGTCCACCAGGCTGGCGCGGCCCTCGTTGCGCATTTCCCACAATGGCTGGTCGCCAACCTGGCCCAGGGCTTCGGGGTTGAGTTGGCTTAAATCGTTGCGCCAGCGGCTTTTGCCGTAGAGGTCGGTCCAGAGTTGGTCGGCGCGGGGCGAATCCCAGGTGGGGACATGCACGCCGTTGGTGACATGGCCAACCGGAATTTCCCGCTCCGGCCAGCGCGGGAACAGCGGCCGGAATATGCGCCGGCTGACCTCGCCGTGGAGCGCGCTAACGCCGTTGCTGTGGCCGCAGGTGCGCATGGCCAGCCAGGCCATGTTGAAGGGTTCGCTGTCGTCTTTGGGGTTGGCGCGCCCCAGGGCGATTATGTCTTCCAGGTTGGTGCCCATGGTCATGCCCGAGTCGCCGGCGTAGCGCCGCAGCAGCTCGACGGGGTAGCGGTCGAAGCCGGCTTCCACCGGGGTGTGGGTGGTGAAGATATTGCCCATGCGGGTGGCCCAGAGCCCCTGCCAAAAATCGCAGTTGTGGCGTTTGCTGTAGTTGCGGATGCGCTCCAGGGTGGCGAAGGCGGCGTGGCCTTCGTTGAGGTGGCAGACATCCACCTCCAGCCCGAGTTTTTCCAGCAGGCGCCAGCCGCAAATGCCCAGGGCGATCTCCTGTACCAGGCGCAGTTCGGTGCCGCCGCCGTAGAGTTTGCTGGTGATGCCTCTGTCGCTGGGCTGGTTGCGCGGGTCGTTGCTGTCGAGCAGGTAAAGCTGCACCCGCCCGACCTGCGCCAGCCACACGCGGAAGAAAATTTCGCGGCACAAAAAATGGGTGCTGATGCTAAGCCAACTGCCGTCGGCGGAGCGCAGCGGGCGCAGGGGCAGGCTGCCGGGGTCGTTGTAGAGGTAGGTTTCCTGCTGCCAGCCTTCGCGGTTGAGGCTTTGGTGGAAGTAGCCCTCCTGGTACAGCAGGCCCACGGCCACCAGCGGCAGTCCCAGGTCGCTGGCGGTTTTCAGGTAGTCGCCGGCGAGCATGCCCAGGCCGCCGGCGTAGAGCGGCAGGGCATCGCAGATACCAAATTCCATACTGAAATAGGCGACGCAGCGCAGGGGGGCATCCGGGTAGTGGCGCTGGTACCAGGCGGGTTGGTGCAGGTAGGCCTGGCGCGCCTGGATCAGCTCGTTGAGCATGGCCAGGAAGTTGGCGTCTTCGTTCAGTTCGGCAAAGCGGTTGTCGCCGGTGAGCTGCAATACCAGCACCGGGTTGTGGGTGTAGTTCCAAATCTCGGGGTTGATGCGCTGCCAGAGTTGGTCGCTGGCGTGGTTCCAGCTCCAGTGCAGGTCGGCGGCCAGTTCGCGCAGTATGCGCAGGCTGGGGGGCAGGGGGCGTTCGAGCAGGTTCATGGCGCGGCTCCTTGGCGATGGCGTCGCCAGGTTTTTTCCAGTTCAACCAATACCAGCAGCGGGCAGCTGGCCAGGGCGACCAGTAGCCAGTGGTGCAGGGCCAGGGGCGCCAGGCCAAACAGGTGTTGGCTGAGGGGTAAATAAGTAAAGGCCATTTGCAGCATCAATACCAGGGCGATGGCCACCAGGCTGGGGGCTATGCCCAGCCAGTAGCCGGGGTGCCAAATGGCATCGTGAAAGCTGCGCGCGCCCAGCAGGTAAAAGCACTGGATCAGCACCAGGCTGTTTACCGCTATGGCCCGCGCCAGTTCCAGGCTGGCGCCCTGTTGCAGCTGCCAACTAAACAGGGCAAACACACTGGCAGTGCCCAGGCCGGCCACCAGCAGCAAGCGGTAAACCAGGGTGCGATTGAGCAGGTTGCTATGCCGGGGGCGCGGCGGACGCTCCATGATGTTGGCCTCGCCGCGCTCAAACACCAGGGCCAGCGCCAGGCTGATGGCGGTGACTGTGTTGACCCAGAGCACCTGCGCCGGGGTGATGGGCAGCAGCCAGCCAAACACCAGCGCCAGGGCGATGATGCTGGCCTGCATGATGTTGGTGGGCAGGATAAACACCAGGGATTTGAGGATGTTGTCGTAAATGGTGCGGCCTTCGGCCACGGCGCGGGCGATGGTGGCGAAGTTGTCGTCGGTGAGGACAAAGGCGCCGGCCTCCCGCGCCGCATCTGTGCCCTTCATCCCCATGGCGATACCTATATCGGCGCGGCGCAGCGCCGGGGCGTCGTTAACGCCGTCGCCGGTCATGGCCACTGTGTGCTGGCGCGCTTGCAGCGCCTCTACCAACTGCAACTTATTGGCCGGGCTGGTGCGGGCAAAAATATCCACCCGCTCGGCGGCATCGGCCAGTTGTGCCGGCGATAGTTTGTCCAGCTGGGCGCCGGTCATCACTGCCTGGCTGTGCAGGCCCAGCTCGCGGCCAATGGCGGCGGCGGTGGCGGGGTTGTCGCCGGTAATCATCACCACCCGGATACCAGCGCTTTGGCAGCGGGCAATAGCCGTTATGGCCTCGCGCCGGGGCGGGTCGCTAATGCCGGCCAGGGCCACCATCACCAGGCCCTGTTCCAGGTGTTGGTGCTCCAGCTGTTGGTGGTGGGGCTCCAGCGGGCGATAGGCCAAGGCCAGTACGCGCATGCCCTGGTCGGCCAGTTGTGCCAGTTGCGCCTCCCAATAGCGGTGGTTGATGGGTTCCGGGCCCTGGCTGCCCCATTGCAGCTGGCACAGGGGTAGCAGCCGATCCGGGGCGCCTTTGACCGCCATTTCCCGCAGGGGGATGGCGCCGTCGCTGCCGCCGTGGAGGCTGGCCATATAGCGCCGCTCGGATTCAAACGGCAGTGTGTCCAGCCGCGGCCAATCGCTGCTGGCCTGGTGGGCGTTAAAACCGGCCTTGAGCGCCAGGGCAAAGAGCGCGCCTTCGGTGGGGTCGCCATGCAGCTGCCAGTGGCCGTCCTGGTGGGTGATATTGGCATCGTTGCACAGCAGCGCTATGCGGCAGGCCAGTTGCAGGCAGCTGTCGTCGCCCGCGTCGGGGGCGGCGAGGTCCAGCTCATCGCTGGCCTGGTGTTGGAATTCACCTTCGGGGCTATAGCCTTCGCCACTCACCCGGTACTGGTGGCGGCTGGTGACCAGTTGGCGCACGGTCATGGCATTGGCGGTGAGGGTGCCGGTTTTATCGGTGCAGATCACATCCACCGAGCCCAGCACCTCTACCGCCGGCAGGCGCCGCACCAGGGCGTGCTTGCTGGCCATGCGCTCAACTCCCAGGGCCAGGGCGATGGTGACTATGGCCGGCAACCCCTCGGGAATGGCCGATACCGCTATGCCCACGGCGCCTTGCAACAGCTCGTTCAGGGGTAGCGAGTGCAACCCCAGGCTGAGCAGTATCACCGCCAGGGTGGCCAGCAGTATGGCCAGGCTGAGCTGTTGGGTCAGGCGGCCCAGCTGCGCCTGCAGCGGCGTGCGCTGCCCGCTCAGCTGCTGTACCAGCTGGTTGATGCTGCCTATTTGGGTGTTGGCGGCGGTGCCTACCACCAGGCCGGTGCCGGCGCCGCGGCTGACCAGAGTGCCCATAAAAGCCATGGAGCGGCGCTCCGCCAGGGGTGTGGCCTGGGCCACGGGCGCCGGGTGCTTGTGGCTGGGCAGGGATTCGCCGGTGAGCATGGATTCGTCGCAGCTCAGCTCGCGGCTGTGCAGCAGGCGCAGGTCGGCGGGAACCCGGTCGCCGGCTTGCAGCAACACCAGGTCGCCGGGCACCAGTTCGCGGCTGTCGATGGCCAGCGCCTGGCCGCCGCGCCGCACCAAGCAGCGGTTGTGGCTCAGGGACATAATCGCCTGGAGCGCCGCCTCGGCCTTACCTTCCTGCAGGAAGCCAATGCTGGCGTTGATCAGGATTACCGCCAGTATCACCCCCGCATCCACCCCGTGGCCCAGGGTGAGGCTGAGCAGGGCGCTGGCCATAAGCACATAGATAAACAGGTTGTGGAACTGGCGCAGCCAGCGGCGCCAGGCGGGCAGGGGTGGGTTGGCCTGCAGCTGGTTGGCGCCCCAGTGCGCCTGGCGCGCCTCGGCCTCGGCCTGGCTGAGGCCCTGGGGGCCGCTATCCAGCTGCGCTAGCAGCTGCTCACCGTCCTGGTGGTGGGCGCCATCGGCAAGCCTGCCCGGCGGGCTAGTGCTATCCATATCAGAAGTTCCCTAGTTGACCAGGCACATAAGCGCCGTTTCGCCCCGCTCAAAGTGGCTGATATTGGCGATGGTAATGCGCGCTATGGCGTCCAGCGCCTCGCGGGTGAAAAACGCCTGGTGGCCGGTGATGACAACGTTGGGGAAGGTGAGCAGGCGGGCGAATACATCGTCTTGCAGCAACTGGTTGGAGTTGTCCTCGAAAAACAAATCCCCTTCCTCCTCGTACACATCCAGCCCCAGGTAGCCGATTTTTTTGCACTTCAAGCCCTGGATCACCGCGCGGGTATCAATCAGCCCGCCGCGCCCGGTATTAATCAGCATCACCCCCGGTTTCATCAGCGCTATGGCGGCAGCATTCACCAAGTGGTGGGTTTGCGGGTTGAGGGGGCAGTGCAGGGAGATGATGTCGGATTCCCGCCACAGCTGTTCCGCGCTGACATAGGGCACCCCGGCGGCGACCAGCTCGGCATTGGGCTGGGGGTCGCAGGCGATCACCTGGCAGCCCAGGCCGCGCATGATCTGCACAAACACCTGGCCGATTTTGCCGGTGCCCACCACGCCCACGGTTTTGTTCACCAAATCGAACCCCAGCAGGCCATTGAGCGAGTAGTCGTTTTCGTGGACGCGGCGGTAGGCGCGATGCAATTGGCGGTTGAGCATTAAAATTAATCCCAGCGCATGTTCCGCAACCGCGTGCGGTGAATATTCTGCAACCCG
>CAMLRI010000203.1 GCA_946482385.1 uncultured Cellvibrio sp. | reverse complement strand
GCCCATGACTACCGCGATCAGGCGGGTTTGGTCGCGCTTGGAAGAGGCCACCAAACAATAGCCTGCTTCTTCGGTGTGGCCGGTTTTTAAACCGTCAACACTGTCGTCGCGGAACAACAATAAATTGCGGTTGGGCTGGCGAATATTGTTGTAGTAAAAATATTTTTCGGCGTAGAGCGGGTAATGGGTGGGGTGGTCGTTGATGATGGCGCGCGCCAGTATGGCCAAATCTTTCGCCGTGGTGAGGTGGCCCTCTGCCGGCCAACCGGTGGAGTTTTCGAAATGGGTGTTGACCATACCCAACTGCGCCGCTTTTTGGTTCATGCTGTCGACAAAAGCATCTTCGTTGCCAGACACAAATTCCGCCAGGGCGACAGTGGCATCGTTACCCGATTGAATAATCACACCGCGCAGCAAATCCATTACCGGCACTTGCGTGCCCTCCTTCACAAACATGCGCGAGCCGCCCATTTTCCAGGCTTTTACGCTGATGGTGACGGGCGCATCTTCGGCGATACGGCCTTTTTCCAATTCATCCACCACCAAATAGCTGGACATCATTTTGGTGAGGCTGGCGGGTGGCAATTTTTGTTCGGCATTGAATTCGGCAATGATGCTGCCGGTGGTGGCGTCCACCAGGATATAACCTGTAGCCGCCAGTTGCGGTGCCTGGGGAATTACCACCGGTTGCGCCGCTGCCGGCGCGGGGGCGGCACCGGGTGTTGGCAAACTGGGGCCGGGCAAGGCATTAGTGGGCAAGCTGTTGGTGGAAGGTTGTGCGTAGGCAGTGGCCGCCGCAATCAGGCTGGCAGTCAGCAGAATTTTTTTCATCATGGGGTTTTTAACACCTAGTTTAATTCACGAAGCAAATGGAAAAACAAAAAAGAAAACAGGAAAAATTGTACCCGCATTAAATTAACAACAGCAGAACCAAGCAATCATTACTGTTGATAAACCACATGGGCATCAAAAATTTTCACGCGCGCCAACTGATCCCGCGCCTGTTGCAAACTGGCAGCATCTTTAAAAGGGCCGACCCGCACGCGGTGAATTTCTTTGGGCTGGCTGGCGGAAGCCACTACTACCGGCACCGTTAACTGCGCGCGCAGGCGATTGGCAAAATCCTGTGCCGCTTGGCGATTGGCAAAGGCACCCACCTGTAAAAAAGTACCCGCGGGCAGTGCGGCTTCTTTGTGATCCGGGTGGGGCTGGTTGCGGCGCGGAATAGGCGCGGCATCGCCCGGCAAAACAATTTCCACTTCCACCAAACCTGTGCCGGTTTTATGAATACCAATGCGCTGGGCGGCGGCGTAACTTAAATCAATAATGCGCCCTTCGTGAAAGGGGCCACGATCATTCACGCGCACCACCACACTTTTACCATTGCCCAAATTAGTTACCCGCACATAGGAGGGAATGGGCAGGGTTTTGTGCGCCGCGGTCATGGCGTACATATCGTACACCTCGCCATTGGAGGTGTTGTAGCCATTAAATTTTTTGCCGTACCAAGAGGCGTAACCGCGCTCTTTGTAAGAGGATTCATCGGCGATCAGGTGATAGGTTTTACCCAGCACTGTGTAGGGGTTTTTATTGCCGGCGATAGTGCGCCGCTCGTGGCGCGGCACCGCATCGGGGATATGGGACAAATCCACATCTTCGCCGGGGCCAAAATCCTTGTCGTGCTCATAGCGCCCTTCGTTACCGGTGGTGGGCGGCTGGGGTTTCTCCGGCTGCTGGCTACAGCCGGTCGCCAATATCACCATCAAAGCCCAGGCCGCCAGGCCGCGTTCCCGCCACAGAGAAATTGATGGCTGAATCACCATGGCAAATACCCTCGCTTAATTCACTTAGGGCGCAACGGCCTTGAGCCGCGCTGCTTTAATTTCCTGGCTCAACTGATGCACCGCCATGGCGTACATGGGGCTGCGGTTGTAGCGCGTAATGGTGTAAAAATTTTGCAGGCCCAACCAGTATTCCAAGCCTTGGGCGCCATCGAATTCTATGGCGATGGCGGGGGCGCTGCGCGCCAGTTTGGCACTGGGTGATACGCCCAGCTTTTTCCATTCGGCCACTGTGACCGCCGGCGGCACAATATTGTTGAACGCCAGGGCTTCGCGCTTGGTTTTTAATTGCGCGGGTACCACCACAGGCTGGCCAGGTTGCCAGCCGTGTTTAACAAAATAATTAGCCACACTACCGATGGCATCGGTGGGATTCTCCCAAATATCGGCAAAGCCATCACCGGTGAAATCCACTGCAAAATTGCGGTAGCTGGATGGCATAAATTGGCCGAAACCCATGGCGCCGGCGTAGGAGCCTTTAAAGCGGGTGGGGCTTTGTTGGTGTTCGCGGGTGAGCACTAAATAGTTTTCCAGCTCTGCACGGAAAAAAGGCGCGCGGGGTGGGTAGTCAAACGCCAATGTGGCCAGGGCATCCAGCACAAAATAGCTGCCCATGTTGCGGCCGTAATTGGTTTCGACGCCGATAATGGCCACGATAATTTCCGCCGGCACGCCGTAGCTTTGCTCCGCCTTGGCCAGGGCCTGCTGGTGTTGCTGCCAAAAGGCAACGCCATTATTGATGCGCAAAGGCTGAATGAAAATCGGGCGGTATTCTTTCCAGGTTTTGGTTTTTTCCGCCGGACGCGAAATGGCATCCAAAATCGGCTGGCGTTTTTCCGCTTTTTTCAGCAGCGCATTCACTTCAGCGGCCGTAAAACCGTGCTTGTTAACCATATCAGCCACAAAGCCTGCGGCGAGGGGGTGCTGGCTGTAGTCGGCCCAGGCACTGCTGGCCAGCAGACTCAAACACAAACCCAGGCGCGGTAATAATTTCATAGTGCAATTTCCATCTGGTTAATTCGGTAAGGGACAATGGTGTTAGCCCTGGGGGGTCATTACCCTTTTTTTCTCGGTGGCTATGGCCATGAGTATGCCAAAGCCGGCAAAGAGCGCGACTATGGCGGTGCCGCCCTGGCTGATCAGCGGCAAGGGCACCCCCACCACCGGCAACATGCCCGACACCATGCCCATATTGACAAATACATACACAAAAAAGGTGGTGCTGATACTCGCCGCCAACATGCGGCCAAAGGAATTTTGCGAGCGCAGGGCGATGGTGAGGCCGCGGCCAATCAATAAACAATAAAGGCCGAGCAGCAACATTACCCCCAGCAGGCCAAATTCTTCCGACATGACCGCAATAATAAAATCCGTGTGGCCTTCGGGTAGGAAATCGAGGCGCGACTGGGTGCCCTCCATCCAGCCTTTGCCGGAAAAACCACCCGAACCTATAGCCGTTTTCGATTGGATAATATTCCAGCCGGCGCCCAGGGGATCGGAGGTTGGGTCGAGCATGGTCAGCACCCGGCGGCGCTGGTAGTCGTGCAGCATGTAGTGCCAAATCGGCCAGAGGCAGGCGAGGAAAATCACCACCGCCGCCGCGATATAACGCCACAAAAGGCCAGCGTAAAACAACACCATCAGCCCCGAGGTGGCCACCAAAATAGAGGTGCCCAAATCCGGCTGCTCGATAATCAATGCGGTGGGTATGGCAATCAGCACCAGGGTAACGGCCACATGCTTGAATTTGGGCGGCAAAAAACGCTGCGATAAATAGGCAGCTATGGCGATGGGCATGGCCAGCTTCATGATTTCCGAAGGTTGGAAACGGAAACTACCGATTTGCAGCCAGCGTTGGGCGCCCATGGAGATATCGCCAAAAATCGTTACCCCCAGGAGCAGCAGCACCCCGCCCACATAGGCCACGGGCGCCATGCGCCGCATAAAATCCACCGGGATCTGCGCCACTATGAACATGGTGGTGTAGGCAATGGCGAAAAACGTCGCCTGCTTTTCCACGCTGGGCAGGTTGTGGCCACTGGCGCTGTAAAGCACGCTCAGACCAATGGCGGTCAGTGTCAGCAATATCGCCAACAGGAAAAAGTCGATATGCAGCCGCTCCTCCAGGCGTGCGCGGCGGCTAAAGGCGCTGGCGGCATCGGGCATGCGCCGCAAGAAATCCTGGCGGGTCATGGGCGATCTCCTGTAGCGGAACTGGCAGCACTGGAACTAGCGGCACTGGCGCTGGCGGCGGCCTTGGCGGCGCGCTCAGCCTGGCGTTGGGCGATATAGGCATTGGCGCGCTTGATGATTGCCGCCGGGTGGTAGCCAAAAGGCGGTATAGGCTCGCCGGGCTTAAGGTAGTAACCCAGCAGATGGGCATCCATTACCGCACGCACCACTGGCGCCGCTTGGCTGGAGCCGCCCTCGGCGTTTTCCAGCATCACCGCCACCGCAATTTGTGGATCTTCCACCGGGGCGAAGGCGATGAACAGGGCGTGGTCGCGATGGCGCTCTTGCAGCAATTCGGATTTGTACTTGGCGTTTTGGGCTATACCCACCGCCTGGGCCGTGCCCGATTTACCCGCCATGCGGTATTCAGCTCGCTCGGCGGCCTTGCGCGCCGTGCCGCGCGCACCGTGCATAACCTCGGCCATGCCTTCGTAAATGGCATCCCAATATTCCGCTTTGGTTTCCAAGCGGCTTTCGATAATCGGCGGCTGGGGCTGGTTGCCAATCTGCTTGATAAATTGCGGGCGATAGCGAACGCCGCGGTTGGCAATGGTGGATGCCATCACCGCCAGTTGCAGCGGGGTAGTTAACACAAACCCTTGGCCCACCGACATATTTACCGTATCGCCCGGGTACCAGGGCTGGCCCTTGGCGGCGCGCTTCCACTCCCGCGAAGGCCACACCCCTTTGCGCTCGCTGGGGATATCTATACCCGTGAGCATACCCAAACCAAAGTGGGCACCAAATTCACTGATGCGGTCTATGCCCATGCGGGTGCCCAGGTCCCAAAAATAGGTATTACAGGATTCGGCAATGGCCGATTTGAGGTTGACCATACCGTGGCCGCCGCCGGTTTTGGCGAGGATCCAGTCGCGATAAATACGCGAGCTGCCCGGCAGGGTGAAGAAGCCGCGGTCGGCAATCACCCGGTTCACATCGGTATAACCCGTGTGCAGCCCGGCCAAGCCCATCACCGGTTTAACCGTAGAGCCGGGCGGGTATTGCGCCTGCAGAAAGCGGTTGTAGAGGGGGGTGTCGATATTTTCGTTAAGTTGGCGGTAAT
>CAMLRI010000202.1 GCA_946482385.1 uncultured Cellvibrio sp. | reverse complement strand
CCCTTGGCCACCGCAGGGGCAGCGCGCCCGGACACCACCAGGGTTTCCACCAGTGGGCTGGATGGCGCGGCAACCCCGGGCAGGGCCCATAGCTGTATTGCCAAGGCGCAGCCCAAGGAAATTCCAGGTGTTTTTGCAGGGAAGCCGATCACAATGCATAACTCCAAATAGAGGCAAGATACCAACGGGTCTTCAAGGGCGGCCATTGTCACCAATCCGGGCGCCCAAGGCAGCCATCCAAACGCAGCTTTACACCCCCATTGGCGCCAAAGACACTTTATCCGCCAGTGCGCGCCATGGCTTCTATACTCAGGTAGTAGCTATCAGGAAGAGCCCATGCCCCACGAATTACGACAAGCTTACGATGAGTTGCGCCAGGCCTTTGTCGCCAGCCTGGCGGAGCGTGCCCTCAAACTCGAACAGGTGTGGAACCACCTGTACCGGCTGAGCTGGAGCGAGGAGCGCGCCCGCGCCCTGCAGCAGTTTTTGCACAAGCTCAGCGGCACCAGCGCCAACTACGGTTTTATGGAGATCAGCGCCAGCAGCCAATACCTGGCCGGCTACCTGGCCGAGCTGCTGGAGCTGCGCCGCCAACCGGGCAGCAACGAAAGCGAGCATCTGGAACACAAAATTAAACAGCTGAAACAGGCCATGCTCGACGCCGGCCAGCTGCACGCCACCGAACCCGCCATATCCACCCCTGCGCCCAGAGCCAACAAGGGCCAGCTGGTGTGCGTAATCGACGAAGACCGCGGCCACGCCGCCCTGCTCTGCCATTACTTGCGCCGGGTTGGCCTGGAAGCCCGGGCGTTCGACAGCCTGGCCCAATGCCAGACAATCGACCTGCAACCCCAGGCACTGCTGCTCGATGCCGACCAACATCCCGATGGCCTGGTCAGCGCCGTGCGTTTGCTCAATGCCAGCTTTGGCAGCGACCAGCCCCTGCCGATTCTGGTGATGTCGGCGCGCAGCGATATACAGGCGCGGCTGCGCGCCCTGCGCGCCGGCTGCAGCGATTACCTGATCAAACCCCTGGATTTCGACCTGTTGCAACAAAAGCTGCTGCAAGCCCTGGCGCAACCCGAGCGCCAGGCGCGGGTGCTGGTGGTGGACGACGACCCCGCCCTGGGGGAAATGGCGGCTATCTTCCTGCGCCAGGCGGGCATGGAGGTGCTCTGCCTCAACCGCCCGCTGCAAGCGCTGGAAAAAGCCTCGGGATTTAAACCCGACCTGCTGCTGGTGGATATGCACATGCCCGAGCTCAACGGCATGGAGCTGGCGCGGCTGCTGCGCCAGGACCCGGATTTTGTGCTGCTGCCCATAGTGTTTATGACCGCCGACAGCGACACCCAGATGCACCAGCAAATCCAGGCGCTGGGCATTAATGCCCTGCTGAGCAAACCCATCCAGCAGGACTTGCTAATCAGCACCTGCCAGCAGGCACTGGTCAGCACCAACGCGCTGAAAAACCGCGTGGCGCGCATCACCCAACGCAGCCACCAGGCACACCAAATCACCCCCGGTTATTTCTTTGCCGCGGTGGACGAGGAAATCCACAGCCGCAACCTGGGCCAGCACCAGAGCGCGCTCTATTACCTCAGCCCCAGCAGCTACGCCGACCTGGTGGAGCGGCTCGACAAGATTGAACTCAGTGCCCTGCACGAAATGTTTTGCGCTTACCTGGGCGAGATCCTCGGCGGCGACGAACACTGGGTGGAGCTATCGCCCCTGGTGGCCTGTGTGCTGGCGCGGCGGCGCAGCCTGCAATACCACCACCAGCGCGGCGAGCAGCTGAGCAAACACCTGAGCCAGCACCTCTACCGCCGCCGCGGCGAACCCATCCGCCTCAGCTTCAGCCTGGGCATAGTGCCGCTCACCCCCAGCCTGGGCAGCGCCCACCAGGCACTGCAAGCGGCAGAAGAAGCCTTTGAACTGCAAACCGGCCAGGGCCGCCAGCGCCTGGGCGATAGCGCGCCCCTGCCAGTGCTGGAGGAAAGCCTGGACACCGCTACCCTGCCCGGCGACGACTACCTCAACCAGCTGGATATCAACAACGACCTGAGCCTGGCCTTCCAGCCTATTATCAGCCTGGAAGACACCCGCATCGCCCACTTTGCCGTGCTCACCCGCCTGCGCCGCAGCGATGGCGAGTTGCTGCCCGCAGCCCAGTTCATCAACCGTATCGAGCGCGCCAGCAAGCGCCTGGAGCTGGATCGCTGGGTGCTGCAAAAAGCCGTCGACAGCATCACCCAGGACAGCGGCACCCGGGAAAACGCCACCCTGTTTATCCACCTGGATAAAGACACCCTCAGCCAAAAAAGCTTTTTCTCCTTCGCTGCCAATGTGCTGCGCTCCTCGCGCCTGCGCGGCAATGGGCGGCTGGTGTTTATGCTGGAGGAGCCCTGGGTGCTGGCCAACCCGCAGCAGGCGCGTCAAATCGCCCTGGGGCTGCTGGATATCAACTGCGGCATCTGCCTCACCCAGGCCGGCAGCAGTAACCAGACTCCCCACATCATCGGCCAGTTGCCACTGCACTACCTGCGCCTGGCGCCGCGCCTTACCGGCCAGGCCCACGATCCGGTGCAGCTCAAGGCCATAGTCGCCGCCGCCAAATCCTATGGCGTGGAGGTGATCGCCACCTGCATCGAGGATTCCCACAACCTCTCCAGCCTCTGGCTGTTGGGTATACGCCTGTTCGAGGGCTTTTTTATCCAGCCGCCGGATAGCAGTTTCCACCTGCAAAACGACATCATCTTCGCCAAGGAATTTGTTCAACAAAGCGGCTTCAAGCCAGGCTAAGCGCGGCGCCCAGGCCGCCAGAATTTGCCAATAATGGCCATAACTTATATATTGGCCGCCGGTTTTTTCTGGCGAAATACGGCGTTTTAGCGCCCGTTTCCCCCGGCCGGGCAACCCCCGGCCTCAACCCAACAGATTTTCATCGGTATAGCTACCGGTTAACCCCCCAGCCTCCCGTCTGGTCGGCCAGTTTCCGATCGGGTGGTTTTGTTTTTTTGGAGAATGCAATGTCCAGCCTGATGAACACCTACGGCACCAGAACCCTCACCCTGGTTAAGGGCGAAGGCAGCCGCGTGTGGGACGACCAGGGCAAATCCTACCTGGATGCCATCAGCGGTATCGCCGTGTGCGGCCTGGGCTATTCCCACCCCGCCGTCACCCAGGCCATAGCCGAGCAGGCCGCCACCCTGATCCATGTCTCCAACCTCTACAACATCCCCCAGCAACAGCGCCTGGGCGATTTGTTGATCCAGGTTTCCGGCATGGACAAAGTGTTCTTTTCCAACTCCGGCGCCGAGGCCAACGAAGCGGCGATTAAAATTGCGCGCAAATACGGCAACGACAAGGGCGTAAAAAACCCCACTGTGATAGTGATGGCCAACAGCTTCCACGGCAGAACCATGGCCACCCTGACCGCCACCGGCAACACCAAGGTGCAGATTGGTTTTGAGCCATTGGTAGAAGGCTTTGTACGCGTGCCTTACAACGATGTGGCCGCGGTAAAAGCCGCTATTGCCGAACACAGCAACATAGTCGCCATACTGGTTGAACCCGTACAGGGCGAAGGCGGCGTGCGCGTGCCCGCCCCCGACTACCTGAACCAACTGCGCGCCCTTGCCGATGCCCACGACCTGCTGCTGATGCTGGACGAAATCCAAACCGGCAATGGCCGCACCGGCACCTACTTTGCCTACCAGCACAACGGCCTATTGCCAGATGTAGTCACCACCGCCAAAGGCCTGGGTAACGGCATGCCCATAGGCGCCTGCCTGGCGCGCGGCAAGGCGGCAGAAGTACTGCAAGCGGGCAACCACGGCACCACCTTTGGCGGCAACCCCTTGGCGTGCAGCGCCGGTATCGCCGTAGTGGAAACCCTGCAAAGCTCAGGTTTGATTGAACGCGCCGGCACACTGGGCAGCAAACTGTTAAACAATTTCAAAGCAGCCCTGGCCAACAACCCCAAGGTGGTTGATATCCGTGGCAAAGGTTTAATGATTGGCATAGAGCTGAATGCCCCCTGTGGCGACCTGGTACAAAAAGGCCGCGAGCTGGGCATACTCATCAATGTCACCGCCATGAACACCATCCGCTTACTGCCCACCTTTATCCTCAGCGATGCCGAGGCGGATGAACTGGTTGCCAAGGTGGTGCAACTGGTTAACGAGTTTTAAACAAGTGCGCGCAATAACGCGCGCCCTGCAATGAAAGAGCAACGATTATGGTTCCCTCCAAGGCACCGAGACATTTCCTAACCCTGAACGACGTCAACCGCGACGAACTGCAACACATCATCGCACGCGCTATCGAGCTCAAAGCCCTGCTGCGCCAGGGCAAAGCCCCGGCCCTGTTCGACAACAGGGTGCTGGCGATGATTTTTGAAAAAAACTCCACCCGCACCCGCGTCTCCTTTGAATCCGGCGTTGCCAAACTGGGCGGCCACGCGATCTTTTTATCCAACAAGGATTCGCAACTCGGCCGCGGCGAACCCATCGAAGACGCCGCCCGCTGCATCGCCAACATGGTCGACATGGTGATGATCCGCACCTACGGCCACAGCACCGTAGAGCGTTTCGCGGAATACTCGCGCGTACCGGTTATCAACGGCCTTACCGACGAATACCACCCCTGCCAACTGCTCGCCGACATTCAAACCTATGTCGAGCAGCGCGGCTCCCTCGCCGGCAAAACCGTTGCCTGGGTGGGCGATGGCAACAACATGTGCAACACCTACATCCAGGCGGCCGCCCTGTGCGATTTTGAATTGCGCATTGCCACCCCCAAAGGCTTTGAACCGGAAGATGAATTTGTAACGCCCTACCAGGATCGCGTCAGCGTCAGCAACGACCCGCGCGAAGCCGTCGCCGGCGCCGACCTGGTAGTCACCGACACCTGGGCCTCCATGGGCCAGGAAGATGAAAAGAAACAGCGCGAGAAAATTTTTATTGGCTATCAAGTCAACAAAGAATTAATGAGCTACGCCAGAAGCGACGCGTTGTTTATGCACTGCCTGCCCGCCTACCGCGGCAAAGAAGTCAGCGCCGACATACTCGACGCCCCCGATTCCGTAGTCTGGGAAGAAGCGGAAAACCGCATGCACGCACAAAACGCGCTTATGGAATTTTTGTT
>CAMLRI010000201.1 GCA_946482385.1 uncultured Cellvibrio sp. | reverse complement strand
CGCTCAAGGGTGCATCCTGAACCCGTCATCACAAATCAGGAGATAACAGCATGTTGGTATCAGGCATTATTGCTACAGCGTCTTTGGTGGGTATTTTGGTTGCTCTCTTGGTGGCCAGCCTGGCACTGATCCTGGTCGATAAACACTTCGACGCCAATCGCCAGCACTAGGCCCGGCTGCTGATCCACCGGGAGGGTTGGTTAGGAGCGAGTATCTGCACCTATAATGCGCGGACATTTGTCCGGTATTCGCTGTCATGTCCTATCAACCCGTCCACTATGGTTCACCGTCGCCAGCAACTCCCCCAGCCCCAGCTGTTGCCTCGGCAACTGCTGCCCGGCGGCCGTTGCGCATAGCCCTGCTCGGTTACCGCAGCCATCCCCATGTGGGCGGCCAGGGCATTTACCTGCATTACCTCAGCAAAGCGCTGGTGGATTTAGGCCACAGTGTCGATGTGTTTTCCGGCCCGCCTTACCCCGAATTGGATGGGCGGGTGCGGTTGATTAAAATCCCCAGCCTGGATTTATACGCCCACCCCAAGCCCAGCCGCGCCCTGCGTTTAAGGCATCTGCTATCGCTCGCCGATTTTTATGAATGGTGGAGCAAATTGAGCGGCGCTTTTGGCGAACCCTACTGTTTTGGCCGCCGCCTCCAGGCCTATTTCAAACAGCACCAGCCCCAGTACGACATAGTCCACGACAACCAAAGCCTGTGTTACGGCTTGCTCGATTTACAAAAACGCGGCGTGAATGTAATCGCCACTGTGCATCACCCCATCACCCAGGACCGCGACCTGGCACTTGCCGCCGCCAGCGAAAAAGGCCAGCGCTGGTTAATCAACCGCTGGTACAGTTTTTTAGGCATGCAAAAAACCGTGGTGCAGCAGCTGGAACATATCATCACTGTATCCCGGCAATCGCAGCAGGATATTGTTAGGGCTTTTGATCGCCCTGTTGAACGCATTCATATCATCCCCAACGGTGTCGACGCGAACATATTCAAGCCCTTGGAAAATATTTCGCGCGTGCCTTATCGTTTGATTACCACAGCATCATCCGATCAGCCCCTAAAAGGCTTGAGTGTGCTCTTGCGTGCACTTGCTCAAGTGCGTGTTGAATTTCCGGCATTGCATTTAATCGTAATTGGCAAATTAAAAGAAAACGGCGAAACCCAACAAGAATTGCAATCGCTCAACTTGCAAGATGCGGTGCAATTTAAATCCGGCATCAGCAATGCGGAACTGGTTGCCGAATATGCCCAGGCGAGTATCGCCATAGTGCCCTCGCTCTACGAAGGTTTTGGGCTGCCCGCCGCCGAAGCCATGGCCTGCGGTGTGCCCCTAATTTGCAGCGATGGTGGCGCCCTGCCCGAAGTGGTGGGCGACGCCGCCTATTTGGTGCGGGCGGGGGATGTCGGTAATTTACAGGCCGCCCTGCGGGAATTATTAAATAGCACAGGCTTGTGTGAACAATATGGCGCCAAGGGCAGGGCGCATATTCTGCAACAGCTTAGTTGGGATTGTGTCGGCAAAAAAATGGAGCGCTTTTATTTTCAAACATTACAAGCACAGCCCGACCAGTCTGCGAATAGTGCTGAATTAGCTCGCGAGCAGGTGGCCAATGCTTACGATTAATTTCCGCGACTTTCCCCTCGCCAGCGGCGACAGGGTTTTGGATTTAGGCTGCGGCGAAGGCCGCCATGTCATCAACGCCTATTTACATGGCGATGTGACCGCCATAGGTGTGGATTTAAATCACCGCGATTTACTAACCAGCCGCGAGCGCTTTTTGCCCTTTGCCCAGGCATCGGCCAACAAACATTTTTATTTACAGCAGGCCGATGCCACCCGCTTGCCCTTTGCCGACCACAGCATAGATAAAATTATTTGCAGCGAAGTGCTGGAGCATATTCCCGATTACCAGGCAGTGCTGCAGGAAGTAGAGCGCATTTTAAAACCCGGCGGTTTACTGGCCGTAACCGTGCCGCGCCGCTGGCCAGAAAAAATTTGCTGGTGGTTAAGCCGTGAATACCATCAGGTTGAAGGCGGCCACATCCGCATTTTTAACGGCCGGCAATTGCGCCGTGAAATAGAGCAAAAACCCTTTAAGTTTTATAAGCGCCACTGGGCCCATGCACTGCATTCGCCCTTTTGGTGGATGAAATGTTTGTGGTGGAAAACCCAGGATAGCAACCCGCTGATCAAATTTTATCATCGCCTCTTGGTGTGGGATCTTATGGAAAAACCCTGGCTTACCCAAACATTGGAAAAAGTTCTCAATCCGTTAATGGGAAAAAGTGTGGTGATGTATTTCAGGAAAGAGAAATAACAATGAAAAATTTATTGCTCAGCAAAGGCTTTTTCCCCGAATCCCTGTTGCGGCCTACTATCAACTACATTCTGCAAAGCCAATTGGCCAACGGCTGCATTCCCTGGTTTAGCAACGGCAAGGCCGACCCCTGGGACCATATCGAAGCGGCCATGGGCCTCACCATTGGCGGGGAATACACCGCCGCCGAGCGCGCCTACACATGGTTGATGCACGAGCAATTGGCCGATGGCAGCTGGTGGGCAAATTATTTGGGCGATGAAGCGGTGGATAAAAACCATCGCGAAACCAATTTTATTGCCTATATAGCCACAGGTATTTGGCACTACTTTTTAATCACCGATGATCTGGCGTTTTTATTGCGCTTTTTTCCTGTGGTGCAAAAAGCCATAGACTTTGTGTTGCGCTACCAGGCACCCAGCGGCGAAATTTACTGGGCCGTAGCGCAAGATGGCAGCGCTAAACAAGACGCCCTGGTCACCGCATCCAGCTCCATTTACAAAAGTCTGGAGTGCGCCATTTTGGCTGGCGAAAGAATCGGCTTTGATGCCAGTCGCTGGCGCAGCGCCCATCAAAAACTCGGCCATACCCTGCGCCACCACCCGGAATGTTTCGACCGCACCTGGGCACCCAAAACCCGCTTCTCCATGGATTGGTTTTACCCCATACTCACCGGCGTGGTGCAGGGCAAGGCAGCGCAACAGCGCATCGACGACAAATGGAAAACATTTGTCGAACCAGAGGTAGGTTGCCGCTGCGTTAGCGATGAGCCTTGGGTAACCGTCGCCGAATCCTGTGAATTAACGCTTGCGCTTTTGGCCGCAGGCGAACACGCCAAAGCGGTAAATTTATTTAGCTGGCTATTTCAATTTAAAGATGAGGATGGCGGCTACTGGACGGGCTTTAATTTTCGCGACCAGGTGATCTGGCCGCGGGAAAAAACCACCTGGACCGCGGGCGCCATACTGCTCGCCGCCGATGCCCTTACCCAGCACACAGGCGCCGCTCAATTATTTTTGCAATCCGCACTGGATCGGCCTGCGGAACAACTGCCACTCACCACCGAACACTAGCCATGCGCATTCCACGAATTTTTACCGAGCAAAACCTACTCAGCGGCGACAGAGTGCAACTGGAGGAAACCGCCTCCCATCACCTCAGCAAGGTGTTGCGTATGCAGCCGGGGCGGGAACTTATTTTATTTAATGGCGCCGGCGGCGAATTTGCTGCGACTATTCACGAAGTCACCAAAAAGCATGTGTGGGTCAGCATTGCTGAGCACAGTGTCGACAACCGCGAATCGCCGCTGGAATTGGAGTTGGCTATTGGCATATCCCGCGGCGAGCGCTTCGAGTGGGTGCTGCAAAAAGCCACTGAATTGGGCGTTAGCAAAATCACCCCGCTCATCACCGAGCGCACCGAAGTTAAAGTCACCGGCGACCGCCAGGAAAAAATGCACGAGCGCTGGCAGCAAATTATCATCAGCGCCTGCGAGCAATGCCAACGCAACCTGCTGCCGCAATTGGCAGCCCCCGTACAAATTTCCGATTGGCTGCCGCAAGTTCAAGCCGCTTTGCGCTTTGTACTCCACCACCGCGACAGCCAGCGCCTGCCCGCCGACAAAACCCCGCAAAGTGTGGCTTTATTAATCGGCCCCGAAGGCGGCCTAAGCGACCGCGAAATCGCCCACGCCCTGGAGCAGGATTTCAGCGCGCTAACCTTGGGGCCAAGGGTATTAAGAACAGAAACTGCACCGGTTGCAGCGATTAGTTTGGTGCAATATTTGTGGGGGGATTTTTAAAGCCAGGGCTGCTTAGGCGCTAAGCGGCAGCATATGGCTACTCCATTTCTGCGCCCGCCAACAGCACCGACATATAGCCATGGGCGTGCTGTTTGGGTTCTTCGCTGGGCAGGGTGACGGGGCGAATGGCCACATAGGCGGCATAATCATTTTGCACGCTCATGCCGGGCGCAATGGATTGAATTTGCAGGCCGCCATCTTTATAGGGCTGGATAAACTGCTGCATGCCCAACCAGGCTTTTTGCGCTGCCGCGCGAGCATTGTCATCCAGCAATTTCAGCCGTGCACCCTTTGCCAGGGCGTACACAATCATTCCCGAACCGGCCATTTCCGGGTAGTTGCCTTGGCGTTGAGCCTGATCGACCACCTGAAACCAAAGCCCGCTTTGTGGCTCCTGCCAACGTACTAAACCTGTGGCAACTTGCCGGTAGTAATGCAACATGCGGGGATAGTCTTGGTGATCTTTGGGCAATACCTCCAGCATGTCTACCAGTGCCATGGCATACCAGCCGCTGGCGCGGCTCCAAAACAGGGTTGATTGCCCGGTGTTGGGGTTGGCCCAGGGGCGCTGTTTGCTGTAGTCCCAGGCGTGGTAGGGCAGGCCGATTTTTGCATCAAACGATTTTTCGCTAATCAGCAAGGTTTGCGTCAAAGCCACCTTAATGGCTTCATCATCTTTGGCGAGCAGGCCGTAGCGCAGCAAAAAAGGGTGCGCCATATAAATGCCATCCACGGAACTGACATCGCGATATTTTTCTTCATCTTTATGCCAAAAAGTGCCCGCTGGCGATTGCCGAATAGCGGGTTTTTTAGCTCCGCTACCCAGCAAATGGTCGCGCATGGTTTTAGCGGCGCGTAAATAGCGCTGCTCACCGGTTTGCTCATACATAAACAGGCAGAGCACACCGGGGTGTATGCCATCCAGGGTATTCAGCAATCCCTTCACGCTGCCATCGGCATTCACATAATCATCAACAAAAGTTTTGATGTAGGCAAAGTGGGCGGGATTTTTTGTTTTTAAATAACGCTTTTCCATGCCGTGCAA
>CAMLRI010000200.1 GCA_946482385.1 uncultured Cellvibrio sp. | reverse complement strand
CCCCAAAAGTTTGGATGAGGTAGACCCCAAGCTGCTGGAGACCTACGAAAAGCTCGGCATCCCCCTGCACGAGCAGGCTGCCCTGGCCGGCGTAGCTATGGATGTAGTGTTCGATTCGGTATCGGTAGTCACCACCTTCCGCGAAAAATTGGCGGAAGCCGGTGTGATTTTCTGCTCCATCAGCGAAGCGGTGGAAAAGTATCCCGAGCTGGTCAAGCAATACCTCGGCTCGGTAGTGCCGCAAAAAGACAACTACTACGCCGCGCTCAACTCGGCGGTGTTTTCCGACGGCTCCTTTGTGTACATCCCCAAGGGGGTGCGCTGCCCCATGGAGTTATCCACCTATTTCCGCATTAACGAACAGAACACCGGCCAATTCGAGCGCACTCTGATTGTGTGCGACGAAGGCGCCTATGTGAGTTATCTGGAAGGCTGTACTGCACCCCAGCGCGATGAAAACCAATTGCACGCCGCTGTGGTGGAGTTGGTGGCGCTCGACAATGCCGAAATCAAATACTCCACCGTGCAAAACTGGTATCCCGGCGACGAGCAGGGCAAGGGCGGTATTTACAACTTTGTCACCAAGCGCGGCGTTTGCTTTACCAATGCCAAAATTTCCTGGACGCAAGTGGAAACCGGTTCGGCGGTAACCTGGAAATATCCCAGCTGTATTTTGCGCGGCGACAACAGTGTCGGCGAATTTTATTCGGTGGCGCTGACCAACAATTACCAGCAGGCCGACACCGGCACCAAGATGATCCATATCGGCAAAAACACCCGCTCCACCATTATTTCCAAGGGTATTTCCGCCGGTCGCTCATCCAATGCCTATCGCGGCTTGGTGCGCATGAACCCGGGTGCCGAGGGCGCGCGCAATTACACCCAGTGCGATTCGCTGTTGATCGGCGACAAGTGCGGCGCCCACACCTTTCCCTATATTGAAAGCAAAAATCCCACGGCGGTGATCGAGCACGAAGCCACCACCTCCAAGGTCAGTGAGGACCAGTTGTTCCTCTGCCAACAGCGCGGCCTGGATGCGGAAAAGGCAGTATCCATGATCGTCAACGGCTTCTGCCGCGAAGTGTTTAAAGAACTGCCCATGGAATTCGCTGTGGAAGCGGGCAAGTTATTGGAAGTCAGCCTGGAAGGCTCTGTGGGTTAAAAGCCCGCTCAACAACAAGCATCGGCAGGCCGGCGCCTGCATATAAGAAATTGACTGTGTTAGCACCTTACCGGATTTGAATTTATGTTGCGCATTACTGATTTGCACGCGAAAGTCGAAGAGAAAAATATCCTCAAGGGGTTAAACCTCACCGTTAACCCGGGTGAAGTCCACGCCATTATGGGCCCCAATGGCGCGGGCAAAAGCACCCTGGGCAATGTGCTCTCCGGCCGCGAAGGCTATGAGGTAACTGGCGGCAGCGTGGAGTTCAAAGGCAAAAACCTGTTTGAACTGGAAATTGAAGAGCGCGCGCGCGAAGGCCTGTTCCTTGCCTTCCAATACCCGGTGGAAATTCCCGGTGTAAGCAACATGGAATTTTTAAAGGCATCGGTAGATGCCACCCGCAAGCATCGCGGCCAGGCGGAATTATCTGCCGTAGAATTTATGAAACTGGCGCGCGATGCCAGCAAGAAAGTAAGCCTCGACCAGGCTTTCTTGAAACGTGGCGTTAACGAAGGTTTTTCCGGCGGTGAAAAAAAGCGCAACGAAATCCTGCAAATGATGCTGCTGGAGCCCAGCCTGTGCATCCTCGATGAAACTGACTCGGGTTTGGATATAGATGCCCTGCAAGTCGTGGCCAGTGGCGTGAATGCCATGCGTTCACCCGAGCGCAGTTTTATTGTGGTTACCCACTACCAGCGTTTGCTGGATTACATAGTGCCCGATTATGTGCATGTGCTGGCTAATGGCCAAATTGTGAAAACCGGCGGTAAGGAATTGGCCCTGGAGTTGGAAGAAAAAGGCTATTCCTGGCTTGAGCAAATGGCGGTGTAATTGATGAGTGATTTTCAGCAACAAGCCCTTAGGTTAGCTGCCCGGCAGCAGGCTTTGCCCTGGTTGCAAACCCTGCGCGCGCAAGCGGCGGATTCCTGGTTGTCACAACCCTGGCCCACGCGCAAAACCGAGCACTGGAAGTACACGCCACTGCAATCTCTGCAAAAAGACCTGCCCCAGGCCTGGGGTGTGGCGGCGGCTGTGGATCTGGCGCAGCTGGATTTAATCCCGCTGGATGCAACGCGTTTGGTGTTTGTCGATGGTCAGTTCAAGCGCGAGCTGTCATCGGCCTTGTCGCCGGAAGTGGTGCTATTCAGCCAGGCCAATAGCGCGCAACAGGCACTGATCCAACAACACCTGGGCAAGGTGGTTGAGGGTGAGCGCCATCTGTTTGCCACCCTTAACAACGCCTGGTTAAGCGAAGGTGTGCTGGTGCATGTGCCGCGCAACCAGGTGCTGACAAAGCCGGTGTATCTGGTACATATCAATAGTGCCCAGTCGTCAGCCGTGTCGGTCAATAACCGTTTGCTGGCTGTGTTGGAAGCGGGTGCCAGTGCTGAATTGGTTGAGCATTACCTCAGCGCCAGTGAATTGCAAAATACCTTTGTGAATGCGCTCACAGAATTGGTAGTTGGCGATAACGCCAGTTTGCAGCATTACCGTTTGAATCTGGATGGCGAAGCCACCCAGCATATCGGAGGTGTCCACGGCGATTTGCAGCGCAATGCGCGCTATCGCGGTTTTACCCTGGCGCTGGGCAGCCGCTTGCAGCGGATTGATTATCAGCTCAACCATCGCGGTGCCGGTGCCGAGTTGGATCTGCAAGGCCTGTATCTGCCGCGCCACCAGCAGCTGGTGGATTACCACACCAATATTTGCCACTGGGTGCCCCATTGCACATCCAATGAGGTGTTTCGCGGCATAGTGGGCGATTCAGCCCAGGCGATTTTTAATGGCCGCATTTATATCCACCAGGATGCGCAAAAAACCCTGGCGGAATTGAGCAACAAAAACTTGCTCACCTCCAACAAGGCCGAGGTGAATACCAAGCCGGAATTGGAAATTTATGCCGACGATGTGAAGTGTGCCCACGGCGCCACAGTGGCGCAGTTGAACGCCCAGGCGCGCTACTATTTGCAAAGCCGCGGCCTCTCGCGCAAAGAGGCGGAGGTGATGCTCAGCTTTGGTTTTGTTAATGAATTGCTGGAGCAGATTGCCGAGCCGGTGATTCACGATTATCTGTTGCCGCGTTTGGCCGCGCGTTTTGGCCGCGACCAATTGCTGCTGGACCTGGATGAAGAGGTGTCTGGTCAATGACCCTGCCTGCGGATGTGTCTACCGCCCCGACGAAGCTTGCGCCAGCGGCTTTTGATGTGGAAAAAATCCGCGCGGATTTTCCCATCCTGCATCAAGAGGTTAATGGCCAGCCATTGGTCTACCTCGACAATGCGGCAACCACGCAAAAGCCCAATGCGGTGATTGAGGCTATCAGCAATTATTACCGCCAGGATAACTCCAACGTACACCGCGGCGCCCACGCCCTGGCCGACCGCGCTACGGTCAAATTCGAGGCGGCGCGGGAAAAGGTGGCGCGCTTTTTACAGGCGCCCAGCGCCCAGCAAATTATTTGGACGCGCGGCACCACCGAAAGCATTAACCTGGTGGCGGCCAGTTGGGGGCGCAGTAACCTGCGCGCAGGCGACCGCATTTTGGTATCGGCCATGGAGCACCACTCCAATATTGTGCCCTGGCAATTGGTGGCCCAGGCCACAGGCGCGGTGGTGGAACCTATAGCGGTAGATGGCAACGGCAATATCAACATGCTCGCCTTCGACGCTATGCTCGATGCGCGGGTGAAAATGGTGGCAGTCGGCCATGTCTCCAACGCTATGGGCACCATCAATCCCATCGAAAAAATTATTACCCTCGCCCATGCGGTGGGTGCGCGGGTGTTGATCGACGGCGCCCAGGCGGTGAGCCACTGGCCGGTGGATGTGCAAGCGCTCAACTGCGATTTTTATGTGTTCTCCGCCCATAAATTATTTGGCCCCACTGGCCTGGGGGTGCTCTATGGCAAGCGCGACCTGCTCGATGCCATGCCGCCTTACCAGGGCGGCGGCGAAATGATTGAAAGCGTGAGCTTTGCCGGCACCACTTTTAACCAGCTGCCTTATAAATTTGAGGCGGGCACGCCGGATATAGCCGGCGCCATAGGCCTGGGTGCGGCAATTGATTATTTAAACTCCATCGACCGCACGGCGGCGGCGGCCCACGAGCAGGCATTGCTGGCCTATGCCGAAGAAAAAGCGCGGGCAACACCGGGCATCAAGCTGGTGGGCACAGCGCCGCACAAAACCTCGGTGATGAGCTTTTTGTTGGAGGGCGCACATCCGGCGGATTTGGGGGTCTTATTGGATAAGCAGGGCGTGGCGGTACGCACCGGCAACCACTGCGCGCAACCGATTATGGATCAGTTCGGTATTCCCGGCACAGTGCGCGCGAGCTTCAGTTTTTACAACACCTTTGCTGAGGTGGATCGTCTGTTTGCGGCCATCGAAAAAGCGAAAACTTTTTTGCTGTAACTGAATTTGCGAGGTGATGATTGCATGAGTATTGAGTCTTTTGATCCTCAACAACAGGCCGTGTTGGTTACACCGGCGGCGGCGGCGCATTTCAAGCGTCAGTTGGATAAAAGTGGCCAGGCCAAGGCGGTGCGCCTGAGTGTGAAGCAAAGCGGCTGCACCGGTTGGATGTACGTAGTGGATTTGGTCAACGAGGCCAAGGCCGATGACCTGCACCTGATGGTGGACGCCGGGGTGGAGCTGTTGCTTGACCCGGCCGCGCTGCCGGTGGTCAGCGGCACCGAAATTGATTTTGTGATTGAGGGTGTTAACCAGCAGCTCAGGTTTAACAATCCGCGCGTAAAAGATTATTGCGGCTGTGGCGAAAGCTTTAGCGTGAGCTAGGCCGGGGACTATTTATGACAGAAAGACGTATGGTGGTCGCCCAGGCGGACTGCCCGGCACGACGGGTGCCTGATGGTACACCCCTGACCATTCCGGAAGGCACCTTTGTCACCATCACCCAGGCCTTGGGCGGCAATTACACGCTCACTTACCACGGCCAGATGGTGCGGGTGGATGGCACTGATGCCCATTTGCTTGGCCTGGAGTCAGATGTTATCCAGTTTCCACCGGCGGGCGGGCTGCGGGGCATCTACCGGGTCAGGATCACCGACCTT
>CAMLRI010000199.1 GCA_946482385.1 uncultured Cellvibrio sp. | reverse complement strand
TAAATCCTCCGCCACGCTATTAACCCAGCCACGCCGCCAACCCCAAATAAAATCAGAGGAATAACTGAATAAAAAAATATAAAAACGAATGTTTTAATGCGCGAAAGAATAGATAACAGGGAAAGGAAAATACAGCGAGGGGAAATAAAAAAAGTGGCGCAGCAAGCTGCGCCAAGTTATCAACAGCGACGATAAACAACAAAAAAATGGAGAAGAGATAAACTGCCGGAGTTGCACAGGAGAACGCTCAACTCATGCATGAAGCTATCTTAGGTTGATTAAATTCGGGCAACAACCGGCTACATACGTATTCATAAAGTGCACAGGCTATACATACGTATGCAGAAGGCTTATTGCGGTTTAAGCGCGCGCGATGGCAAGTATTCCGCAAGGCGATTCAAGCAGCGGCGCCCCGCCAACTCAATATAGCGATGGGTCAAATGCGCAGAGCCCAGGGTTAACAACACAAAAACCACTGCATACAACCAGGCCCACAGCGGCGATAGCAGCTCACCACCCAAGTGCGATTTTAAAAAAGGAAATGCAAACCAAAACACCATAAACCAAATGCCGTGCACCAAGTACACCGAATAGGAAATATCGCCCAAATACTGCAACCAACGCAGGTTTAAAAATTTCGCTACCCGAGTTTGGTTATAAGCAGCCGCCAGAATTAACGTACAAAATACTGGCACCACCAATAAGTCCGGCAAACGCCAATGGAAAATAATCAGGATGAGCAAGAGCAAAACCAGGATCAAACTGTCCCGCGCCAACCACTGAAGCAGCAGGCGCTGTTGATAGATACGATACAAACCCAGGCCAATTACAAATTCACACAGGCAACGTACAAAACCATAATTAAAAGTGATATCCAGGTTTTTCTCCGGCAGGCTGTAAACCAAGGCCACCAAGCCCAGTGCGCCGCAGAGCATCAATAGCAACCAATACCCCAACACCCGCGCCGGCACAAATGCCAATACCCCAATGGCGGCAACATAAGTCCACCACTCAGCGCCAATCGACCAGGACACCATATTCCAGGACAAATACACATGCTGGTTCATGGCATTGGTAAACAGCAAATGGCTGGGCAATGCCGACCAGGCGAAATAGGTTTGCCAACTGCCATCAATTACCTGCGGCAACCAATAAGCCACCAGCGTAGACGCCACCACCAAAACTAACAGGGTAAATAAATGCAGGGGGTACAGCCGCGTAAACCTGGCCCACAAATATTGGCGTGCCGCTTGTGTTTTATGCTGGCCCGCCAAGCTGTTGCCATACACATGGGCGATAATAAAACCGCTCAACAAAAAGAAAAAATCGACCCACAAATAACCTTTGGCAAACAAGCCGCTCGCATCGCGCGAAAGCAATCCACCCAGCTCGCGATAATACAAACTGACATCGATATGAAATAGCACCACCCAGAGCGCAGCCAGGCCGCGCAAGGGCGTGAGGGATTTAATATAGGTTGGAGATTCCACCGTGCACCTCTTTATTGTGGTTATGGACATGGCATCAACATACGCAAACCAGCGATGCCCACCAAGGTGCTACATACGTATTCAAAATTGGCCAAACAATTATTAACAACTGCCGTTAGTGATAATGAAAAAAATAACCCCAGACTCAGCTGGGGCTATTAAAAAACGGCTCAAAAACCTGTGTTAGATTCAGCAAAACAATTACTTGTCCGCCAATACCAACACCATACTTTGCAAGGGTGCCAAATTGGTATCCAGGCTGGCGCGGCCATCCTGAATGCCCAGCTGTACAGGTGCCGCCGCCGGATCCAAGGCATCGCGCAATTCATAAGTGCCATCGCGCAACTGCCACTGCGCCACCAGCTCCGGAGGCAACAGCAAATTTACAGGCAGCTTTTGCTGCGCGTCAAAATAACTTAACACCAACAGTTTTTCACCCGACTCACTCCAACGCGCAAAGGCAAACACCCGGTCACTATAAGCCTTGCTGTGCTGGCGGTTGTAGCTGTGCAACTCCTGATACTGCCCCACTAAAGCAGGATGGCTAGCGGAAAAGCGCAACAGACGACCATAGAAATCGCGCAGATTTTTCTCGGATTCACTCAAACCACCGCCATCAAACTTACCGCCATTCATCCAACGCTGGTGATGGGGGACACCGGCGTAATCAAAAATACTGGTGCGCGATGGATCGCCAAAACCGGATTCAAGCGCACCCGGCTCGCCAACTTCCTGGCCAAAATAAATCATGGTAGGCGCGCTGCTAATCAACGCCGACACCACCATTGCCGGCTTGGCTTTTTCCGCACTGCCGGCGAATTCCGGGCTGGCAATGCGCTGCTCATCGTGGTTTTCCAAAAAGTGCAGCATATGGCGCTCTATGTCTAGCATTTCCTGCTGAATACCTACCAGCACATCAGTGCCACTCTTGCCCTGCATAATCGCTTTCAAGCTATCGTACATATCAACTTTATCGTAGAGATAATCCATTTTCCCCAGGTGGATATAATCGCGATAAATTTTGGGGTTATAAATTTCTGCCAACAAAAACGCTTCAGGATTTTTTTGTTTGATGGCAGAGTTCAAATAACTCCAAAACTCCACCGGCACCATTTCCGCCATATCAAAACGGAAACCATCTACACCCTTAGCCAACCAATATTCGGCGATTTGACGGAATTTAATCCAGGAGCCAGGCACAGATTTATCTGCCCAAAAGGCAGCGTGCTCGCTATGGGATTTTTGCGCGTAATCAGCCGGCAGCTCGGGGAAATCCTTGCTGCCATCGGGGCGAACACCATAATTAATTTTTACCGTTTCATACCAATCGTCGGCCTTGGGCTGAGCCAGGCGCGAACCATTGCCGGTCCATTTGGCTGGCACCTCGTTAAATTGGTTGTCGCTCAGCGGATGGGCCTCCCCCCCCAAGGGGCGATAGCCGTGCGCCGCCTCGGGCACTTTAAATGGCTCGCCAATCACATAATAAAAATCATTGTCGCGCGCATATTCTTTGCTGGTGTCATCCTTAGCGCCAAAGTCTTCCACGCCGGCAGGCTTACCCAGGGATTCATAGCGGCGCGCCACATGGTTGGGCACTATATCAATGATCACCTTCATACCCTGTTTATGGGTGCGCGCAATCAATGCCTCAAACTCCTCCACCCGCTTGGCAGGATCAACCGCTAAATCCGGGTTAACGCTGTAATAATCTTTTACCGCGTAGGGCGAGCCTGCGCGCCCCTTAACGACATCCGGGTCATCCAAACTAATGCCATAGGCGCTGTAATCGCGAATAACAGCATGGTGCGGCACACCTGTGTACCATACATGGGTTACCCCCAGCTCTTTAATAGCTTGCAGTGCCTGGTCGGTAATATCATTAAATTTACCTACACCATTTTCTTCAATGGTTCCCCAGGGCTTGTTAGTGGTGTTGGTATTGCCGAATAACCGTGTGAACATCTGATACACCACCGGTTTGGCAACTGGCTGCTGTATTTGCGTTTTTGCCGCCCCCTGGAGTTGGACGGAGGTTGTAACCTCGACGGTGTTTTCCGGCTGTTTACTGCAAGCACTCGCGAGTAAACAAAGTGCTATAGCGGAAATGATTTTTTTATTCATAGCCCTGGCCTCTTTATCGTTATAAAAACATCTTGTAAAAACATAACAGCAAAACCGCAAATGGTAAAAATACAGAAAGCCGCCGCCAAAATTTGGCGGCGGCTTTAAGGAACCGCTGAAAACTTACCTGCGTTGCCATCGCGGCGTTAACATTTTTCAGAGGTTCCTTAACATGCGTATTATTCTACGGCTTTAAAGCGTACAGCCGCACCACCACTGGTGCCCAATGCACAGCGCAGGGCATCTTTAGCAGTTACCTTGCGCGATTCAATCACCATATCATAGGGGTTGGTTTTCCATTCAGCCTTGGCGCCATCGCGATAAATTTGCGCCTCATAGGTTTTACCCGGCGTTAAAAAGTCCAGCTTAATATCCAGATTGCGCGCCTGCTCATCGGTAATCGCACCCAGGTACCAATCCTCGGCGCCGCGCTGTTTACGCGCCATCACAATATAGTCGCCCACCTCACCGGCCAATGCTCGGCTCTCTTCCCAATCGGTAGGTACATCCATAATAAACTGGAAACCCGGCTTGGGAGTTGTGCCATCTTTTTCCAAATAATTTTCAATCTGGTCGGCCGCCATTTGAATGGGGCTATAAAGCACTACATAAAGGGCAAGCTCTTTGGCCAGGGTAGACTGAACGCGATTTTCCGCATCCAGGCCATAAGGCGCCAAATTAAAAATTCCCGGGGTGTAATCCATGGGGCCAGACAACATACGTGTAAAAGGCAATAACACTGTGTGCTCTGGCGGATTAGGTGGCGAACCCCAAGCGTTGTATTCCTGGCCGCGCGCGCCCTCGCGTGCAATCCAGTTGGGATAGGTGCGGCGCAAGCCGGTATCTTTAATCGGCTCGTGGGTATTGATGCTAATTTGGCGCTGGGCGGCTTCTGTTACCGAGCGCAGATATTCGCCCACCATAAATTGGCCATCGTGCCACTCGTTGCGCGCTATACCATTGTCATCAATGCGCTTGGCCTTGCCACCATCGGCAACATAACCAGTTTTAACCTGGGTCACGCCGTGCTTTTGGTAAAGGTCAAATGCATCATCCATTTGATTTTTATAATTGGTTACCGAACCGGAAGTTTCATGGTGGCCAATCAAGCGCACACCTTTATTCAGGCCATAACGGGTAATTTCGGCTAAATCAAAATCGGGGTATGGCTTGGCAAACTTAAACACATCGCCATTGGTATACCAATCGCCATCCCAGCCCTCGTTCCAGCCCTCTACCAACACACCATCAAAACCATATTGCGCAGCAAAATCCATATAGCGTTTGGTATTGGCCGTTGTTGCGCCGTGGGTTGGGCCAGAGCCCCAGGTATTAGCGCCAACGTGCATTCCCCACCAAATACCAATGTATTTGCCCGGCTTTACCCAGCTGACATCACCCAGTTTATTGGGCTCATTCAGATTTAGAATCAGTGAAGAGTTAATCAAACCTTTAGCATCAGGTGCAATTTGAATAGTGCGCCAGGGCGAGTGAAACCCAAGTGTAGTTTTTACTTTTACACCATCATGCCAGGGCGTAAGGTCGGCCTTTAGGGTGCCATCGCGCTGCTGGTCCAGGGTCATGGCCGCATAATCGGTCAAGGCGGCCTCGTGAATACTCAAGTGA
>CAMLRI010000198.1 GCA_946482385.1 uncultured Cellvibrio sp. | reverse complement strand
TTATGGCTTGGATGTGGTGGTGATTCCCACCAATCGCCCCATCCAGCGGATCGACATGAACGACAAGGTGTACTTGTCGTTGGAAGAAAAATACGCGGCAATTGTTGAAGATGTAAAAACCTTTGCGGCAAAAAATGCCCCTGTGTTGGTGGGTACCGCCTCGATTGAAACCTCCGAGGAAATGTCGCACCGCTTGAATAAAGCCGGTATTAAGCATCAGGTGCTCAATGCCAAATTCCACGCCCAGGAAGCTGAAATTATTGCCCAGGCAGGCCGCCCTGGCACTGTCACAATTGCTACCAATATGGCCGGACGCGGTACCGACATAGTGTTGGGTGGCCGTTGGGAATCGGAAGTTGCCAAGCTGGAAAACCCCAGTGCCGAGCAAATTGAGGCCATTAAAACCGAGTGGAAAAAACGTCACGAAATTGTACTGGCGGCGGGTGGTTTGCATATCGTCGGCACCGAGCGCCATGAATCGCGCCGTATCGACAACCAATTGCGCGGCCGCGCCGGTCGCCAGGGTGACCCAGGGGTAACCTGCTTCTATTTGTCCCTGGAAGACAACCTGATGCGCATCTTCACCTCCGACCGTATGCGCAGCTTTATGCAGGCATTGGGCATGGAAAAAGGTGAGGCGATTGAGCACCGTATGGTCAATAGCTCTATCGAAAGCGCCCAGCGCAAAGTGGAAGGCCGCAACTTTGATATTCGTAAACAGCTGCTCGAATTTGATGATGTGGCCAACGACCAGCGCCAAATCGTGTATCAACAACGCAATGAATTGCTGGATGCCGACACCATTCGCGACACTATAACGCTGGTGCGCGCTGATGTGGTTGCCGATATGGTGAGCCTGCATGTTCCGCCGCAATCCATTGAGGATATGTGGGATGTCCCCGGCCTGGAAAAACAAATTGAAATGGATTTTGGCTTGCGTTTGCCTATCGCCAAGTGGTTGGAAGAAGACAATCGCCTGCACGAAGAGAGTTTGCGCAAAAAAATCCTGGATGAAATTCAGGGTGCTTACGATGCCAAGTGCGCGCGTATTGGCGACATAATGCTGGAAATTGAAAAGCAGGTGATGCTGCAGGTGCTCGACAATGCCTGGAAGGAACACCTCGCGGCTATGGATCATTTGCGCCAGGGGATCAACCTGCGCTCCTATGCCCAGCGCAACCCCAAGCAGGAATACAAGCGCGAATCCTTCGAGTTATTCCAGCAATTGTTGCAGCGGGTTAAGCACGAAACTATTCATTTGTTGGCGCGGGTAGAGCCGGTAACGCGCGAACAAATGGAAGCTATGGAAATGCAGCGCCGCGAAGAATTGGCGCGCCAGAAAATGCAAATGCGCCACGACCAATTGTCGGCGCTTACCCCGCCGGAGGCCGTCCAGCCTGAGGCTGCGGCTCAGCGCGCGGCCCCGGTGGTACGCGAAGGGCGCAAAGTGGGGCGCAATGATCCTTGCCCCTGTGGCTCCGGTAAAAAATACAAAAGCTGCCATGGGCAGCTGGAGTAAGGGGT
Organism: uncultured Cellvibrio sp.; assembly: GCA_946482385.1. The sequence continues at coordinate 3,718 of CAMLRI010000198.1, read as the reverse complement.
AGCAGTGATTGATGAGGGCGCAGATAGCGCCCTTTCTTTTAGTCATGTATTTAGCGAACGCTGCGGCGTTTTTTTATCGACTTATCAATTAGGAATTTAGCTATGGCTGTAGGTGAATATCCCTTTCCTCAAATGCACCCGGTAAAGGGTGTGAAATTAACTGCGGTGAGCGCGGGCATTAAAAAAGTAGGGCGCCGCGATGTTGTGTTGTTTGAATTGGCTGAAGGTGCCCAGGTGGCGGGAGTGTTTACCCAAAACGCATTTTGCGCAGCGCCGGTGACTGTGTGCCGCGAGCATCTGGCCAAAGCGCCGATTCGCTATTTGGTTATTAATTCTGGCAATGCCAATGCCTGTACCGGCGAGCAGGGGCTGCGCGACGCCAAGGCAACTTGCGCGGCTATTGCGCAACAGGCCGGTGTAGCTACCGAACAAGTGCTGCCATTTTCTACCGGTGTGATTGGCGAGCCATTGCCGGTGCAAAAAATTCTGGCAGTAATTCCTGAAGCCTTGGCCAAGGCCACAGAATCCGGTTGGGATGATGCCGGTGCCGGCATTATGACTACCGATACCCGCCCCAAAGGCTTTAGCCAGCAATTTGAGTATCAGGGCAAAACCATTACCGTTAACGGTATCGCCAAGGGCGCCGGCATGATCAAACCCAATATGGCAACCATGCTGGGCTATATAGCTACCGATGCCAAAGTGGCGCAGCCGGTGTTGCAGCAACTGTGTCGCGAGGCGGCCAATAAATCCTTCAACCGCATTACGATTGATGGCGACACTTCCACCAACGATTCCTGCATTTTGATTGCCTCTGGCCAGGTAGATCTGCCCGAAATTACCCAGGCGAGTGGCGAGCTCTACGAAAAATTGCGCGAGTTAATTCTGGCGGCATTTGTGCACTTGGCGCAGTGCATTGTCAGCGATGGTGAAGGTGCAACCAAGTTTGTCACTGTGGCTGTGTCTGGTGGTGCAACCCAACAGGAATGTTTGGATGTGGCCTATGCCGTGGCCCATTCGCCGCTGATTAAAACCGCGCTCTTCGCCTCCGACCCCAACTGGGGCCGCATAGTGGCGGCGATTGGTTACGCCGGCGTGCCCAACCTGGATGCCAGCAAAGTGCGCGTGCATTTGAATGATGTGTTGATTGTGGAAGATGGCGGTCGTGCCAGCAGTTACACCGAAGCCCAGGGGCAGGGTGTGATGAGCCAGGCCAATATCGCCATTAATATCCACTTGGGGCGCGGCGATTTTGCTGAAACCCTGTGGACGACCGACCTCTCCTATGAATATGTGCGTATCAATGCGGATTACCGCTCCTGATCCGCGGTCATGGCGAGCATGAAGCACATCCATGTGGCAGTAGGTGTTATCCAGCGCGCCAATGGCGATATTTTTATCGCCCAGCGCCCACTCAATACACACCAGGGTGGTTTGTGGGAATTTCCCGGCGGCAAAGTGGAGCCGGGTGAGACCACGCCCCAGGCGCTGGCGCGGGAGCTGCGCGAAGAGTTGGCGATTGAGTTGGATGCTTGCGAGCCGCTGATTCAAATTCGCCACGATTACAGCGATAAATCGGTATTGCTTGATGTGTACCGGGTAAGGAGTTTTCGCGGTGAACCGCGCGGCAATGAAGGCCAACCGGTGCGCTGGGTAAATGCTGCTGCGCTGGATGAGTTTGCATTTCCCGCCGCTAACCAGCCCATTATCAAAGCCCTGCGTTTGCCCGCGCTCTGCGCCATCAGCGGCGACTCGCGCGATGAGCGCGACTATATGCACAAATTGGCTGGCGCCCTGGATGCGGGTGTGGGTTTGTTTGTGGTGCGCGAGCCGGGGGGTTCCTTGCAGGCAAACCTGTTGCGCCTGCAAGCAGCCGTGGCCATAGCCCGCGCGGCGGGCACCCGGGTGCAATTAAATACCAGCCCGGATGACTATGCTCGCCTGGCCCCTCAATTAAGCGGTGTGGGACTGCATTTGAGTAGCCGGCAATTGCAGTTGTGCACCGCGCGCCCGGTGGCGGCAGAGGTGTTGTTGGGGGCCTCTTGCCACAACGCACAGGAGTTGCATTTGGCGCAGCAACTGGGAGTGGACTATGTGTTTCTTTCCCCGGTATTGCCCACCCGCTCCCACCCGGATGCCGAACCATTAGGGTGGGATGTGTTTGCGGAATTGGCTGCACACACCAATATTCCAGTTTATGCCCTGGGCGGTGTAACGCCCGCCCACTTGCCGCGCGCGCGCGATGCGGGTGCCCAGGGTATAGCGGCCATAGGTGCTTTTTGGGGGGCAGAGAGCTTGTTGGGGCGGATGAGTTGATGCGCTTTTTTTACAGCCTGATTTTTTACCTGTTATTGCCTGGAATTTTGCTGCGACTTTATTGGCGCGGGCGTTTGGCACCTGCCTATCGCCAGCGCTGGCCGGAGCGTTTCGGTTTTTTTAAACCACTGGTGCCCTTGCCCAACAAAAAAATAATCTGGCTGCACACAGTGTCGGTGGGGGAATTTCTCGGTGCCCTGCCATTGATTCGCCGCTTGCTGGCGCGCGGTGATGTGCAGCTGGTCATTACCACCAGCACCCCAACAGGTTCCGAGCGGGTGCGCGCAACCCTGGGGGAGCAGGTGTTCCATGTGTATGCACCCTACGATATGCCCGATGCTATCGCGCGTTTTTTGCAGCGAGTGCGCCCGGCGCTGTTGCTGATTATGGAAACCGAGCTCTGGCCCAACACTATTGCCGCCTGCGCGCGCCGGCAGATTCCCTGTGTACTGATCAACGCGCGCCTGTCGGAAAAATCGGCGCGGGGTTATCGCCGCTTTGCCGCTATTACCCGCCCTATGCTGCAACAATTAACAGCGGTTGCTGTGCAAAATATTGCAGACGCCGAGCGCTTTGTTGGCTTGGGTTTGTCATCCGCCGCTATGCAGGTGACCGGCAATATTAAATTTGATTTAACCCTGGGCGCAGACCTGCGCGAGCGCGCGGCACAACTAAAGCAGCAGCTGTCGCTAGGGGGGGCTCGCCTGGTGTGGATTGCCGCCAGCACCCACCAGGGCGAGGATGACATTATTTTGGATGCTTTCGCCCGCATCCGCGCCCAGGCGCACCCGCTGTGCCAATCGCTATTGTTGGTGTTGGTGCCGCGCCACCCCGAGCGTTTTAATAGCGTGGCGCAGCTCTGTGCCGGGCGCGGCTTTGCCACTGTGCGCCGCAGCCAGGGCGATCTGGCGGCGCCTATGGATATTTTGCTGGGCGACACCATGGGGGAATTGCTGTTGTTGTTTGGCACTAGCGATATCGCTTTTGTCGGCGGCAGCCTGGTACCCAACGGCGGCCATAATTTTATCGAGCCAGCGGTGTGGGGCTTGCCTTTGTTGAGCGGGGAGCACCTGTTTAATTTTGCAGAGGTGTCGCGTCTGCTGTGCGAGGCGGGCGCTTTGCAGTTGGTTGATTCAGCGGAGGCCTTGGCCGATGCCTGCGCCCAGTTGGTGGCCAACAGCGAGTTGCGCCAGGCGCTGGGTCAGGCGGGCGCCCAGGTGGCGGCGCAAAACCGCGGTGCCCTGGAAAAAACCTTAGTGTTGATTGCGCAGCAGTTGGACTGAGGCCGAAAAAATTAACCAGCAGATTTTGCAAAACACAAATTACCCATAGCAAAAAGCCCGGATTATCCGGGCTTTTTGCTATTGCTTGGTACTGCCTGAGACTGTCATTTGGTGGAGAC
>CAMLRI010000197.1 GCA_946482385.1 uncultured Cellvibrio sp. | reverse complement strand
TGGCGCCAATTGGGGTATGCTGGCGCGCTTTAAAAATCGGCCAGTTTTATTGGCATTGATGTGAGTGAGATTTTTATGAGCAAAATCCAAATTATGGTGGGCAGTGTGTACGGCGGCGCCGAGCAAGTAGCGGAAATAGCGGCCGAGCAGCTGCGCGCCCAGGGCCACGAGGTGGAAATTAACACCTATGCCCGCCCCCAGGATTTATCGCGCGATGCCGATGAGGTGATCCTGCTGTGCCACTCCAATACGGGTTCGGGGGAGCTGCCCGATAATATCCAGCCCCTGTATTTACACATCACCCGCGATTACCCGCGCCTGGCCGGGCGCCGCTATGGGGTGATCAACCTGGGCGATAGCTGTTACACCACGTTTAATGAAGCGGGCGCCATGCTCGATGCCGCCTTTGCCGACCTGGGCGCAGTGCGCATTGGCGAGCCTTTAATTTTGGACGCCAGCAGCGGCGATGATGCTGCCAGCCTGGCGCGGGACTGGGCACAGGCTTGGGGAAACATGCTCTAGCTATTTATACCAACGGCGATAGCAGTATCTCGCCAAAGCCGGGTTCGGCACTGTTTCTGAGACCGTCGGCGGCGGGGAGGCCGCCGTCGAGCCCCCAGGGATGGGTTTACGGCGTGTCTCGGAAACAGTGCCGAACCCGGCTTACTCCCGATCCTTTCGAATTGAGTTGTATTTTCCATGTCCGAATGCAAAACCATTGGCCTGTTTTACGGCACATCCACCTGCTACACCGAAATGGCGGGGGAAAAAATCCGCCGCACCCTGGGTGAAGATAGGGTCGATATATACAACATCGCCGAGACCCCCATAGTGCAGGCCGAGTTTTACGACTACCTGATTTTCGGTATACCCACTTGGGACTACGGCGAACTGCAAGAGCACTGGGAAGAAATTTGGGACGAGCTGGACACGCTCAACATGGCCGGGCGCAAGTTCGCCCTCTACGGTCTGGGTGACCAGGTGGGCTACCCCGAATGGTTCCTCGACGCCATGGGCTATTTGCACTCCAAACTGGTACACAGGGGCGGTATTCCCTGCGGTTACTGGCCCCGCGCCGGTTACGAATTTGAAGGTTCCAAGGCACTCACCGCCGATGGCGACTGGTTTGTCGGCCTGGCGCTGGATGAAGAAAACGAATTCCAACTGAGCGAGGCGCGCATCCAGCAGTGGTGCGCCCAGGTGCTGCGCGAATTTGGGCTCACTTAGATGAGAAATGCCCGATGAGCGACACCCCATCCCCCCAGGATAGGCTGCACGCCCAACTCGAATGGGACGAGCAAGGCCAACCCCTTTCCAGCCAGTTTGGCGATGTGTACTTCAGCCGCGCCAACGGCCTGGAGGAAACCCGCCACGTATTCCTGCAGCACAACCAACTGGCCGAGCGCTGGGCGCAGCTGGCAGCGGCCAGCCACTTCACCATTGCCGAAACCGGCTTTGGCTCCGGGCTTAACTTTCTCGCCGCCTGGCAGCTGTGGTTGCAATGCGCCCCAGCCGATGCCCAACTGCATTTTGTCAGCCTGGAAAAATACCCCCTAGGCCAAGCCGACCTCCGCCGTGCCCTAGCGCTCTGGCCGGAGCTGGCGGCGCTATCGCAACAGCTGATCGACTCCTACCCCTGCATCACTGGCGAGGGCTTTTACCGGCTGAATTTTATGGGTGGGCGCATCAAACTCACCCTCATTATCAACGACGCCAGCCAGGGCTTGCGCCAGCTGCTGGGCGCCGCCGACCCGCGCTTTGCCCACTGCTGCGCCAAGGTAGACGCCTGGTTTCTGGATGGCTTCGCCCCCGCCAAAAACCCGCAAATGTGGACTGATGAGCTCTTCGACTGCATTCGCCTGCTCAGCCAGGCAGACACCACCGCCGCCACCTTCAGCGCCGCCGGTATTGTGAAGCAGGGATTAAAACGCGCGGGTTTCCAAATTGAAAAAGTGCCCGGCTTTAGCCGCAAGCGGGAGATGGTAAAAGCGCGACTGGCCGATACCTCGGCCACAGAGGTGGCGACGGCGGAATTCCGCAGCTATTCGCCCTACCCGCCACCCTGGGCGGTAGATGGCAGCAACCAGGTTGCGCAGGAAAAACGCATACTGATTATTGGCGGCGGCCTGGCTGGTTGCACCAGCGCCCGCGCCCTGGCCGAGCGCGGCTGGCAGGTCACCCTGGTGGAGCGCCAGGGGCAGCTGGCACAGGAAGGCTCGGGCAACCCCCAGGGAGTGCTTTACGCCAAGCTCTCCCCCAAAAACGAAACCCAGGCAGCCTTCAACCTCAGCTGCCTGGAATACGCCCAGGCGTATTACCACGCCTATTGGCCGGAAATTGGCGAGCAATGCGGTGTACTGCAACTGGCCCACGACCCGGCCGAACAGCAGCTGCAACAGCAACTGCGCACCCGCTTTGGCCAGGCGCCGGAACTGGTCAGCTTTGTCGATGCCGCCCAAGCCAGCGACCTGGCGGGCGTAAAGCTGCATCACGGCGGCTTGTTTTTTCCCCGCGCCGGTTGGATCAACCCACCCAGGCTCTGCGCCCGCCTGGTCGAGCATCCGCTAATCCAGGTGCACCACCACCAGAGCGCCCTGCGCCTTGCGCAAACAGCCGATGGCTGGCAAGTGGATACTGATGCCCATACCTGGCACAGCCCCCGGGTGATTATCGCCAACGCCCGCCAAGCCCAGGCCTTTAGCCAAACCGCCGACCTGCCGATCAAAGCCATTCGCGGCCAAATCAGCTACCTGCCAGCCACTGCCAGCAGTGCAAGGCTCAAAACCCTTGTCTGCGGCGAAGGCTATATTGCCCCCGCCCATGGCGGCCAGCACTGTGTCGGCGCCACCTTCAACCTCAAGGATGAAGCACCCGAACTGCGCAGCGCCGATCACCGCACCAACCTGCACAACCTGGGCAATACCCTGCCGGAACTGGCCAGCCACTGGCAGGGCCTGGCGCTGGAACAACTGGATGGCCGCGTCGCCTTTCGCTGCACCCTGCCCGATTACTTACCGCTGCTTGGCCCAGTGCCAGACACAGCGCGCATGGCACAAGATTTCGCCCCCCTGCGCCGCAACGCCCGCGCCTGGCTGACCCAACCCGGCAGCTACCTGCCCGGCCTTTACCTGAATATCGGCCACGGCTCCCGCGGCCTGGCCTACAGCCCCCTGTGCGCGGAATTGCTGGCGGGCATTATCAATAACGAGCCATTGCCCATGCCACGGGAGCTAGCCAACGCCCTCAACCCGGCGCGCTTCCTGATCCGCGACCTGATCAAAAACCGGCGCTAAAAATATCCAAGGCTATACTGGAAACAACCCTTCAGGAGATCCCCAGCATGTTGACCAGCCGCCACTACACCCTGGATGACGAAACCGATTTTATTCACAACTATTACGAGCGCCTGGTGGTGCAAGAGGTGTACGACCAAAGCCCCAGGGTGCAACAGGGCGATAAGGATTTTCTTGCCGATGTCGCCTGTGTGGCGCTCAACCGTTTACCACCGCGCTACATTCGCCACGATGTCGACATGACCTTTTTTATGTCGCCGCAAGATATGGTGGAAATTGAAAACAAAGTCGCCAAAGCCGTGGGCGATGCCCTGGCCTATGTGGAAGCGCGGGAACGCGGTGAAGACCCCAAGCTGCCGCCGATGGAAGTAGCACTCATCGCCACCCGCGCCGACAAACCCGCCAAAGCCAGCAAGGCGGCTGCAGCCACCACAAAAACCGCCGAACCTGCAGAAAAAACATCGCCAGTTAAAGAACCCGGCAAAAAAACCGCCGCCAAACCCAAAGCCAGCAAAAAGAAAAGTTAACTCAACCCGCCTGTTCCGGCAGCTGCGAAATAACCTGGGAGCCGCTGCCGCAGGCAATCACCGTGCGCATCGCCTCCTCCACGCTTACATGGGGCAGCATATCCACGCAATCGGCGGACAAGTGATAAACAAAACCCGAAGTGGGGATAGGCGCTGTAGGGGCGTAAACCGTTAAATCGCCATTGGCGTGCTTGGCCGTGACTATCGCCGTTACCGACACCCCCGCCGCGCGCCCCATAATGTAAGCGCGACACACCTCCCCCTTCAGCAGCGAGGTATTGCCCTCGCCCCCCAACAATTGCGACACCACCTCGCGGATGGTTTTATAACCGGGCGCCAACTTGGCCAGCCAATCGTCAATCAGGTCGTGCACCCAACCGCCAATACTGGTGGACACAAATAAACCAATCACAAACAGCATTAGCAACAGCAGGCCAATCCCCATCACATCGGCCACGTAGGCCGTCACCAGGTTTTGCTCCACCAGCCACTGGCTCAATGGGCTTACCAACTCCCGCACACTGGTAATCAACCACTCCACCAGCCACACAAAAATCAAAATTGGCAACACCACCATAAAACCGCCAATAAAAGTGATGCTGACAAACGAGCGCAAACGTTTCATGATGCGAGCCTTTTCAAACAGGGGGAATGGGGATAGTGAAATCTATAGCACAGCGATGCGCGCTATTGTGCATAAGTCTCTGGGTAATAGCGACCGCCCTGCCCACACTGGCGGCGCCCGCGCTTGATTACCAAATCATCGCCGAGCGCAGCCACAAACCCAGCCTCTTCACCCAGGGGTTACAAATAGAAAACGGCCAGTTCTACGAAAGCAGCGGCCTATACGGCAAATCCCTGCTGGTCAGCTATCCGGTCGCCGAACCGGCCGGCAGCACCTGGGCCAAAATATCCGTCCCCTTTAGCCACCAATTCAAATTGCCCGAACGCTTTTTTGCCGAGGGCTTAACCCTGGTGGGCGACAAGATTTACCTGCTCACCTGGCAGGAGCAAACCCTGCTGATATTCAACAAAGCCAAATTCACCTACCACAAAAGCCTCCCCTACCAGGGTGAAGGCTGGGGCCTTGCCTATGATGGCAAAAACCTGATCCGCAGCGATGGCAGCGACCGCCTTTTTATTCACGAACCCGAACAATTCCGCCTGCTCAGCAGCCTGCAAGTCACCGACCAGGGCAAACCGGTAGTGCGCTTAAACGAACTGGAATACGCCCAGGGATTTATGTGGGCCAATATCTGGCAGGAAGACAAGATCATCAAAATCGACCCCAACAGCGGCCAGGTGCTAGGCGAACTCAACCTCGCCGCACTGCGCCAATCCCTCGGCCGCCACGGCAGCGACGACGTACTCAACGGCATCGCCTGGGACGAAACCCAACAAGCCTTCTGGATCACCGGCAAACTCTGGCCAAAAATGTTTTTG
>CAMLRI010000196.1 GCA_946482385.1 uncultured Cellvibrio sp. | reverse complement strand
ACAGAGACAGAGACAGAGACAGAGACAGAGACAGAGACAGAGACAGAGACAGAGACAGAGAAGATAGCACCAAAAATCTCTCGACCATAAAAGGCAAAGGCCCCAATCCGGAGCCTTTGCTTAACACGACAGCTATAAATTATTTCAACAACTGCTGCAGATCCACAGCACCCCAATGTGGGAAATGCTTGCGAACCAAGGCATTCAACTCCACCTCAAACTGTGAATACTGGGTGGGAGTTAACTGGGCAGCCTGCAACTGCTCCACCACCATGCCCGCACCTACAGTGATATTGGTCAAACGATCAATAACAATAAAGGCGCCTGTAGCCCGGTTTTGTTTGTAGCTATCTGCCACAACAGGCTGGGTTAAAAGCACATTAACCAAAGCGATATCATTAAGCTGCAACTGCTCAACCTGGGAGTGCTCCTGGGTATTTACATCGACGCGATACTCAATGGTTTCCATTTGCCCACTCACCAATTTGCTGGCGAACTTAAACAAATACTCCGCGCCTGGGCGCATGGCTTTTTCAGTCATCCACACCAAATGCGCCTTGAGATGATTGGATTGTGGCACCTGATCCTGTGCCAGCACCAGCATATCGCCACGGCTGATATCCACTTCATCGGTGAGGGTAAGTGTAACCGCCTGACCACTAAAGGCTTCGGGCAAATCGCCATCAAAAGTTACAATAGATTTCACATGACTGGTTTTGCCCGAAGGCAGGACACGAATTTCATCGCCCACTTTAACCACACCCGAAGCCACATTGCCGCAGAAACCGCGGAAGTTGAGATTGGGGCGATTGACATACTGCACCGGGAAACGGAAATCACTGTAGTTTTTGTCACCCGCAATAGGCACGGTTTCCAAAATTTCCATCAGTGTTTGCCCCTGATACCAAGGCGATTTTTCTGAGCGATTAACCACGTTATCGCCATCCAGCGCCGAGATAGGCACAAAAATGACATTTTCCATGCCCAGCTTGGCCGCAAAAGCCAGATAATCCTGTTTGATTTTTTCAAACACAGACTCAGCAAAGCCCATCAAATCCATTTTGTTAATCGCAACCACAATGTGTTTAATTCCCAACAGCGAGGCTATATAACTGTGGCGACGGGTTTGGGTCATTACACCGTGGCGGGCATCAATCAAAATAATTGCCAAATCACAGGTTGATGCACCAGTCGCCATATTGCGGGTGTACTGCTCGTGCCCGGGTGTATCGGCAATAATAAATTTGCGCTTGGAGGTAGAGAAGTAGCGGTAGGCCACATCAATAGTAATCCCTTGTTCGCGCTCAGCCTGCAAGCCATCCACCAACAGCGCCAGGTCGATTTTTTCACCGGTGGTGCCGTGCTTGGTGCTATCGGAACGCACGGCCTCCAACTGATCTTCGTAGATCATTTTGGAATCGTGCAGCAAGCGACCAATCAGAGTGCTCTTGCCATCATCTACACTGCCGCAAGTCAAAAAACGCAGCAATTCTTTTTGTTCGTGTTGCGCCAGGTAAGCATTAATATCCTGCGCGATCAATTCAGACTGGTGACTCATAAAGGTCTCGTTGCAATCCGTAAAATTAAATAGGGGTTAACAGCACAAGAAAATTAGAAATAACCTTCTTGTTTTTTCTTTTCCATAGAGCCGGCGCTGTCATGGTCAATTACCCTACCCTGACGCTCAGAGGTAGTGGTCAACAGCATTTCCTGAATAATTTCCGGCAAAGTGGTCGCTTCAGATTCAACAGCACCGGTCAATGGGTAGCAACCCAGCGTACGGAAGCGAACCATTTTTTCCTCAACCTTGTCGTTAGGGCCAATTGGCATGCGATCGTCGTCAACCATAATCAACACACCATCGCGCTCTACCACCGGGCGTTTGGCCGCAAAATACAAAGGCACAATCGGGATATTTTCCAGATGGATGTATTGCCAAATATCCAATTCGGTCCAGTTTGACAACGGGAACACACGGATACTCTCACCTTTGTCGACACGTCCGTTATATATATTCCACAATTCGGGGCGCTGGTTTTTAGGATCCCAACGATGGTTTTTGTCGCGAAATGAATAGACGCGCTCTTTCGCCCGCGATTTTTCTTCATCGCGGCGAGCACCGCCAAAAGCCGCATCGAAACCGTATTTGGTCAGGGCCTGCTTGAGCGATTGGGTTTTCATCACATCGGTGTGCTTGGCGCTGCCATGGGTAAAAGGGCCTATGCCCATATCGACGCCTTCCTGATTGATATGCACAATCAGATCCCAACCCAATTCTTTGACGCGTTTATCGCGAAACTCAATCATTTCACGGAATTTCCAGGTGGTATCCACATGCATCAATGGAAAGGGTGGTTTACCCGGATAAAAGGCCTTCATGGTCAGGTGCATCATTACCGCTGAGTCCTTGCCAATCGAATAGAGCATAACCGGGTTATCAAATTCGGCGGCCACTTCGCGGATAATGTGAATACTCTCGGCCTCGAGTTGCTTGAGGTGAGTCAGGTTGTAGTTTGACATGCAGTAAATACCAGATTGAAAAAGGCTCCTCTCGGAGCGCCAATGTTCGGAAGACAGCGGCGATTATATAGAGCAGGGAGCCGGGGTTTAATGATTAAATATTTCTATGGATATACTCAGAAGTTTGATTACTGCTTACCCGGGGTTTCGCGCTGGGCAAGCAAACGGGTGAATTCATCACGCGCCTCTTTAGCGCGACTGAACACAGCCAATAAATAATCGCTATCTTCACGCTCTATACCTGCGCGCAGACGCATCAGGTTATCGATAAACAAATCCATGGATTGCAATATGGCGGTTTTATTAGCGCGCATTATGTCGTGCCACATCACGGGATCACTGGAGGCAATGCGGGTAAAATCGCGAAAACCACCGGCAGCATAGCGAAAAATATTGGGGTTACCTATATCCTGCGCCAGGGTATCCACCAGCGAATAAGCAATCACATGAGGCAGATGGCTAGTGGCGCCAAGCACTTCGTCATGCTCTTCCACCGACATGCTAAGCACCTCTGCACCTACGGCCTGCCACATGCGCGTGACTCGATCAAGATGCTCGGACGCCGTATTTTCCAGAGGAGTCAGGATCACCCTGTGCTGGGCATATAAATCCGGATTAGCCGCCGTAACGCCACTTTTTTCCGAACCTGCGATGGGATGCCCCAATACCAACTGCGCCGGCACCCGACCAAAGACAGCCTCAGCGGCGCGTTTCACACTGCCCTTTACACTGGCGCCATCGGTAACGGTTACTTCAGGAGCCAGGCAGGATTTGATTTCTTCAAACACCGAATGAACCGATAGCGTAGGCACCGCAATAAATACCAGATCCGCCTGCCCTAACTCCGCAGCAATCTGCTTTAACGAGGTATAGGCGCGGTCGACCACATCGTGCGCAATAGCTTGAGCACAGGTATCCGCTTTGCGTGAAATACCTATAACTTCGCGACAAGCGCCGCGCTGTTTAAGGCCGGTAGCTAAACTGCCGCCGATCAACCCTATACCAATAACCACAAATTTGTTGATGATTGGCTCTGCCATTACATCACCGCTTTGGGGTAGGAGCCGAGCAACTTAAGATCGGCGCAGCGACCGGCCAACTCTTTCATCACTTCACTGATTAATGGGTCCTGCACATGGCCAACAAAATCAATGAAGAATACGTAGGTCCAGGCACCGGTGCGCGAGGGGCGGGTTTCAACCCGGGTTAAATCAATACTGTGACGATGGAATGGTTCCAGCAGGTTATGCAAAGCGCCAGGTTCATTGCGCATGGCGACGACTATGGAGGTTTTATCAACACCACTGGGCGGGACTTCTTGAGTGCCAATGATTAAGAAGCGTGTGGAGTTATCCGGCTGATCCTCAATTTTTTCGGCAATCATTTTTAAGCCATAAAGCTCTGCCGCCATAGAGCCCGCTATAGCGGCCGCATTCCATTCACCTTTTAAGCGCTTTGCCGCCTCGGCGTTACTGCTCACCGCAACACGCTCCACCTTGGGGTAGTGCGCATCCAGCCATTTGCGGCATTGCGCAAGGGATTGGGAATGGGAGTAGATACGACTAATACTGTTGAGGTTGGTAACATCGGATACCATCAGGTTATGGTGAATGCGCAACTCAACTTCGCCGCAAATTTTCAGGTTAGAACCCATAAAATTATCGAGCGTGTGATTGACTACACCTTCGGTTGAGTTTTCCACCGGCACCACACCGTAATTTACCGCGCCCGCTTCCACCTCACGAAACACTTCGTCGATGGCAGCCAGAGGCATTACCTGGGCAGAATGGCCAAAATGTTTGAGCGCCGCCTGCTGGGTGAAAGTACCCTCAGGGCCGAGGTAGGCAACTTTGATGGGATTTTCCAGGGCCAGGCAAGCCGACATGATTTCGCGAAACAAGCGCGCCATTTCTTCGTTGCTAAGCGGCCCCTGGTTGCGCTCCATCGCCTTGCGCAACACTTGCGCTTCGCGCTCCGGGCGATAGAAAAGAATTTTGGCACCTTCAGGCAGGTTGGCTTTTTTGACTTCAGCAACCTGCTGGGCGCACTCGGCGCGCGAGCTGATCAGGCGGCCGATCTCTTCATCAATTGCATCGATTTTATCGCGCAAGGCCAACAGTTTTTGCGCTTCGGTTTGTTCCATCGACATCTATCAAACCACCGTATCGGCGTTATCGGTAAGCGTAATCGCTGGCGACTTAAGCGTCGCCAGCCTCGTCGGCCTGATCCTCGGCACCTACATCTGCATCATCCGGAAGCTCGGCATCATCACCTTCGGCATGCGCCAGTTCGCGCTTGGCATTCTCATCGGCACTTTCTTCGATTCGCTCCAAGCCCTGCATGCGTTCGCCATCTTTGAGTTTAATCAGGCGCACACCCTGGGTGTTGCGGCTGAGCAGGGAAACCTCATCGACGCGGGTTCTGACCATGGTGCCCAGATCGGAGATCAGCATAATCTCCTCGCCATCGAACACCTGAACCGCGCCTACCAGCTCACCATTGCGCTCGGTAGTTTGCATACCGATGACACCCTGGGAGCCACGCCCTTTGGCGGGGAACTCGTCGATTGCAGTGCGCTTGCCGTAACCATTTTCGCTCACGGTAAGCACTTGGCCGCCGGCCAGAGGAATTACCATACCAACCACCCGCTGGCCTTCCGCCATACGGATACCGCGCACACCGCGCGAACTGCGGCCCATCGCGCGCACTTGCGATTCGCGGAAGCGCGCTGCCTTGCCATTGCTGGCAAACAAAA
>CAMLRI010000195.1 GCA_946482385.1 uncultured Cellvibrio sp. | reverse complement strand
AATAGCGGCTCGAAAAAATAACAGAGGATATACCCCATGAAGCTTGCCATTCCCAAAGAGCGCCGCGCCCACGAGCGCCGCGTGGCGGCAACACCGGATACGGTGAAAAAATTTATCGCCCTGGGTTTTGATGTTGCGGTAGAAGCCGGTGCCGGCCTTGCCAGCCGCATTACCGACGAGGACTACCGCGCTGCTGGCGCCCACATCGAAACCGACCTGGGCACACTGCTGGGCACTGCCGATGTAGTGCTTAAAGTGCAGCGGCCACTGCTGGCGGGCGAAGGCGATATCAATGAGCTGGCGCTGATGAAACGCGGCGCACTGCTGCTGGCCATGCTCGCCCCCTACGCCGAACCCAAGGCGCTGCAAGCCTATGCCGATGCCGGTATTAGCGCTATCGCCCTGGAATTTGTACCGCGCATTACCCGCGCGCAATCCATGGATGTGCTCAGCTCGCAATCCAACCTCGCCGGTTACCGCGCGGTATTGGAGGCGATTAATGTTTACGACCGCGCCATGCCCATGATGATGACCGCCGCCGGCACAGTAGCGCCGGCGCGGGTGATGGTACTGGGTGCGGGCGTGGCCGGTTTGCAGGCCATTGCCACGGCGCGCCGTTTGGGCGCGATTGTTAGCGCCACCGATGTGCGCCCCGCCTCCAAAGAACAGGTGGAAAGCCTGGGCGGTAAATTTGTGATGGTGGAATCGGAAGAAACCAAGCAAGCGGAAACCGCCGGCGGCTACGCCAAAGAAATGAGCGACGACTATAAACGCCGCCAGGCCGAGCTGGTCGCAGAAACCCTGAAGAAACAAGACATCGCCATTTGCACCGCGCTCATTCCCGGCCGCAAGGCGCCGACCCTGATCAACGACGAGATGGTGTACAGCATGCGCCCAGGTTCGGTGATTGTGGATTTGGCCGCAGAGCAGGGCGGCAACTGCACCCTCACCAAACCGGGTGAAATTGTGGAAGTGAACGGCGTAACCATTATTGGCCTGTTTAATATCCCCAGCCGTATTTCCGCCGATGCCAGCGCGCTCTACGCAAAAAATTTGCTCAACTATTTAACGCCGCTGGTCGCTGATAAGCAGCTGAGTGTGAACTGGCAGGATGAAATTGTCGCCGCCAGCACCCTCACCCGCGAGGGCGCCATAGTGCATCCCAATTTCCAACCCGCCACTGCGGCCTGATTGAGGAATTAAAAATGGAAGGTCAATTTGTTTCCCAGTTGTCCATTTTTGTGTTGGCCATTTTTGTCGGCTACTACGTGGTGTGGAGCGTAACCCCCGCCCTGCATACGCCGCTAATGGCCGTTACCAACGCTATTTCCAGTGTGATTATTGTCGGCGCCCTGATCGCCGTTGGCCCCGAGGGCATGAGCCTGTCCAAGGTGCTGGGCTTTTTCGCCATGGTGTTGGCCGCCATTAATATTTTTGGCGGCTTCACTGTTACCCAACGCATGCTTGCCATGTACAAAAAGAAAAAATAATTCCGGGGAATTGCCATGACATCCACTTACGACAACTTAACTTCGCTCGCCTATTTGGTGGCCGCTGTGCTGTTTATTATGGCGCTGCGCGGCCTCTCCTCACCGGAGTCTTCACGCCGCGGCAACTTCTTCGGCATGCTGGGTATGGCTATTGCCATAGGCACCACCATACTAAGCCCGGCAGTAACCTCTTATGCCTGGATTATTGTGGCACTGGCCATAGGCGCGGTGATTGGTATTGTGATCGCCAAAAAAATTGCCATGACCGCCATGCCGCAACTGGTTGCCGCTTTCCACAGTTTGGTGGGTATGGCGGCAGTGCTGGTAGCCGGCGCTGCGTTTAGCAATCCGGAAGCCTTTGGCATTGTCGGCAGCAACGGCGAAATTTATATCGCCAGCCGCATTGAAATGGGCCTGGGCGTGGTTATTGGCGCTATTACTTTTTCGGGTTCCGTAATCGCCTTTACCAAGCTGCAGGGTTTGGTATCGGGCAAGCCGATTGTGTTTGCCGGCCAGCATTTATTAAATGCTTTAATCGGCGCGGTAATTATTGGCTTGATCGGCTACTTCTGTGTCGAGCAGGCGCCCTGGGTATTTTGGGGCATGACTGCCCTGGCATTTGTCATTGGTGTGCTGCTGATTATTCCCATCGGCGGTGCCGATATGCCGGTAGTGGTGTCCATGCTGAACTCCTATTCCGGTTGGGCCGCGGCGGGCATTGGTTTTACCCTGCACAACGATGCGCTGATTGTCACTGGCGCCCTGGTGGGTTCATCCGGTGCAATTCTTTCTTACATTATGTGTAAGGGCATGAACCGCTCTTTCTTCAACGTGATTCTCGGCGGCTTTGGCGCCGATACTTCGGCGGCAGCGGCCGGCGGCGGCGAAGAGCGCCCGGTAAAACGCGGCAGCGCAGAAGACGCAGCCTTTATTATGAAAAATGCCGGCTCGGTAATTATTGTGCCCGGTTACGGTATGGCGGTGGCGCAAGCGCAACACGCCCTGCGCGAAATGGCCGACGAGTTGAAACACGCCGGAGTAAAAGTGAGCTACGCGATTCACCCGGTAGCGGGGCGTATGCCCGGCCACATGAACGTGCTGCTGGCCGAAGCCAATGTGCCCTACGATGAAGTGTTTGAGCTGGAAGATATTAACAATGAATTCCAAACTGCCGATGTGGCCTTTGTGATTGGCGCCAACGATGTGACCAACCCCGCCGCCAAGAGCAATCCGCAGAGCCCGATTTTTGGTATGCCGATTTTGGAAGTGGAAAAAGCGCGCACAGTGTTGTTTGTGAAGCGCTCCATGGCATCGGGTTATGCCGGTGTGGAAAACGAATTGTTCCACCGCGACAACACCATGATGTTGTTTGGCGATGCCAAGAAGATGGTGGAAACCATTGTGAAGAATCTCGATTAATTTTCTCCGTGTTTGAGCGCCTTAGTGCGCTCTTTTTTTCGCAAATATTCAGGAAAGCATGGCGTCTCGCAATTGATACCACTGAAAACAGCAGTGTTATTGGATACCTAACGATGAAGATAGAACATTTCGCCATTAACGTGGCCGACCCCATTGCGATGGCCGACTGGTATGTTAAGCACATGGGGTTAGCCGTAGTGCGCAAACAGGAAGGCGGGGCCAATACCCATTTTCTGGCAGACGATAGCGGCGATGTGATGCTGGAAATTTATTGCAACCCGCCAGAGCAGGTGCCGGATTACGCCAACATGAACCCGCTGCTATTGCACCTGGCTTTTGTGTGCGACAACCCGGAACAAAAACGCGCCGAGCTGGAAGCTGTGGGCGCCAGCTTTGCCGAAGAAGTGCATATTAAAGATGGCTCGCACCTGGTGATGATGCGTGATCCCTGGGGGTTAGCGATCCAGCTGTGCAAACGCGGCAACAAAATGCTGCGCTGCCAGTTGCAGACTTAAATTACCCAGTGCCATAAATCCATTTGTTGTGGGAATTTAAAATAAAAAAGGCGGGTTGAACCCGCCTTTAGTAATAACCCGGTAGAAATAACCCGGTAGTAGTAACCCCGATGTTTACACCAGTGGCCTAAGCGCCCAGTTCTTTAGCAAAAACAGCTTGATCAATAATGGCACCGCGATGGCGAATAATAATGCCGGCGCAGCGAATGCCCTGCTTGGCAGAATCCTCCAGGGATTTACCCATCAGGCGGCCAGCGAGATAACCTGCGTTAAAAGTATCGCCCGCACCCGTGGTATCCACCACACCTTGCACTGGCGGCACAGGTACGCGCAATTCGCCTTGGGGCGTGATGATCACTGCATCATCGGCACCGCGCTTGAGCACCAGCTCAGCCAGTTCGAATTCTGCGTAGCGGCGCTTGCAGCCTTCAATGGAATCATCGCCCCACAGCAGCTGTTCGTCGTCGAGGGTGAGCAGGGCAATATCGGTGTATTCCATAATCGCCAGCATGGCCTGTTGCGCTTCTTGTTTATCGGCCCACAGGCGCGGGCGATAGTTGCTGTCGTAGGCAATAGTCACGCCCTGCTGACGCAAGCGGTGCAAACTGTTGTAAAGGAACTCGCGGGATTTAGCGCCGATGATCGCCAGGGTAATACCGCTCAGGTACACGCAATTGCAGTTCACCAGTTGCTGGCAGAGTTTATCGGCCGCTTCCTGGGTAGCAAACAACTCGCGGGCCGGCGCCTCTTTGCGCCAGTAAAAAAATTCGCGCTCGCCGTCGGGGCGGTTGCGGATGATGTACAAACCGGGCGAGCGGCCCGGCAGTTGGCGAATCATGCCGGTGCCAATATTTTCCGCTGCCATGCGCTGCATAATTTGCGCGCTGTAGGGGTCGTCGCCCAGCTGGGTAACGTAGTCGGTTTTAAGGCCCAGGCGCGCCATGTACACCGAAGTGTTGTAGGTGTCGCCCGCAAAGGAGAGTGCCATTATTTCGCGGCCATTGTTGTCGGCGGTTGGAAAGGGAGAGAGCTCCACCATTACTTCGCCCAGCGCTGCTATGTGTGCCATGATCATTTATTCCGAGGTAAAAAATTCGAGGAAAACCGTTTTATTGTCGGCGTGTTTATCGCCGTAAAATATAGCATTAGCGACTCGTTAAACATACAAAATTTAAGTGGATTGCACAGAATTTTGTCCACCAAAAAGTGTTTGTGTAACAGGTTTGGCGCGCGCCAAATCTGCGTAGGTTTTTGTTTAAAATTATTTAATCTCAGCTGGATTTTTACCATGAATCGATTGAACCAGGCGCAGCTCGCGCACTTGCCCCAAGACGTTATTCTGCCCAAGTACAACCGCAGCGCACTTAAGCCCGGCATAGTGCATTTAGGCATAGGCGCCTTTCACCGCGCCCACCAGGCGTTTTATACCGAGGCAGTGCTCAACCAGTTTGGCGGCGACTGGGGCATTATCGGTTGCAGCCTGCGCTCGCCCAGTGTGCGCGAGCAATTGGCGCCGCAAGATTGCTTGTACACCCTGGTAGAACGCTCCGGCGATGGCGAAAAATTGCAAATTATTGGCGCTGTGGCCAGCACCCTGGTCGGCCCGGAAAATCCCGCAGGGCTGGTTGATGTGATGGCCGACCCCAGCATTAAAATTGTGTCGCTCACAGTTACCGAAAAAGGTTATTGCCACGACCCCGCGACGGGCAATTTAAACCTGAAGCATCCGGATATTAGCCACGACCTTAACAACCTGGCACAACCTATTTCCGCCATTGGTTATTTAGTCGCGGCACTAAAAAAACGCTTCGAGGCAAAACACAAAGCCTTTACCTTACTCAGCTGCGACAA
>CAMLRI010000194.1 GCA_946482385.1 uncultured Cellvibrio sp. | reverse complement strand
ATGAATAGGGCCGGGTGTAGCGGTCGGTGACTTCGTAGGCGGTGCCGTCGCGAAAACGGAAAACCAGGTGGGTCATGTGCGCATCCTTGTAAGCGGGGCCGGGAAAAGGAATCGGGGAAAGGCGCCGAGTGTAGCGCCATTACCCGCTGATCCCTATTCCGCTTGCCTATCCTGTGAACACTTTCACAGGATGCTGCGCTGCGCCGGGCGCGGCCTTAATCCTTGATGGCCCACACCTTGCCGGTCATGTAGTAGATGGTGGTGGTGGATTCGTAGCCGGAATCTGTGCCGAATAAAATCCATATGGAGCCATCGGCGGCGGAGTAGCCGGTGAAGCTGCCCGGGTTATTGCGCAGGGTTTTTTTCAAATAGCCATCGTCATTAACTTCGCAATCGCGGCTGTTGGCGAAATGGCCCAGCACTATGGCATCGCTGCCGCCAATGCTTTGGTTGCCCTTGTCGATATTCATGAGATACCAGCCGCTGCCGTTGTTGACCGCCTTGGGTTCAAACTTGCTGGCGCCGGCTTTGATGGTGACCGCTTCGCCCGGTGCGCCGCCCACGCCAACACAGCCTTTTTTGGCGTTGCTGCCAAAGCTGATTTCAAATTGGAATTCGTAGCGGGTGTTGGGTTCCAGGCCGGTAACGCGCTTGGCGATAAACATAAACAGGTCGTCGCTGTGATTGTTGCCACTGACGCGGAAGCCCTTGCGGTTGGCGCCCAGTTCGCTGGGTAGGTTGGCGTGGCCGGCGTTGAGTTCATAAAAATTTTCTTCCCCGGCAGGGTAGTCGGCAAAGCCGGATTTCCAGTCGCTGATACCCTGGTTAAAGTCGATCAACAGGGTTTCCTGGCCGGGGTTGGTGGAGACGGTGACATCGCCACCGCAGGCCCCGAGCAAAAGGCAAAGGCTGAGGGGGGCAAAAAATCTGGGCTGTAAACGCATGCGGATGACTCCCTGGCTATGGATTTAATCCGGTCATGCTAGAGAGTCGCCAGGGCTTTGACTGTGGCAGATTTGCAAGCGAATGTAAGAATTTGTAGGGCAGGGCTACAAAAGATTACAGCGCCAGTTGGCGATTATTGGTACAACCTTTACTCTGCCCTTAATTTCTTTTGTGCCCTTGCTATGAACCCGCTGACCAAATGCCTCTGTGTTATCGCCCTCTGCTGTGCCCCCCTGGCACAGGCGGCGCCCTCTTGCGATCCCGCGCAGCAGGAGTGTGTGGAGCTGGGGCGCTGGCAGCTTTCCCTGGGTATAGGCGCGGGCCTGCGCACCAATCCCCTGGTGGATGGCGAGGCTATCCCCCTGGTGTTGCTGCCGATGCTGAGTTACACCGGCGAGCGCTTTTTTGTCCACAACCTCGACCTGGGCATGTTTGTGTGGGAGAACGAGCAGCACCAGGTCAACCTGCTGCTGACCCCCGGCTACGACCAGGTGTATTTCAACCGCTGGGACCCGCTCAATTTTGTGGTGGATGGCAAGGGCCTGGCGACCAGCGGCGGGGGCAAGGAAGAGTTTCCCGATACCGGCGGCACTAGTGGCACCAGCGGTTCCAATGAATTTGTTGGCGACCGGGTGGTATGGGACGAGCTGCCCGAGCGCCATATGGCCGGCCTGGCGGGGCTGGAATACAGCTGGACAGGTGCCTGGGGCCAGGTGCAATTGCACTGGCTGAAGGATGTCACCGCCATTCACCACGGCGAAGAGCGGCGCCTGGCCTTGGCCCGCTACTGGCAGCAGGGCGAGCACCGCTTGGGCTTATCCGCCGGCCTGGTGTGGCAGGATGCCGCCCTGCTCAACTACTACTTCGGCATAGCGCCCGGCCAGTCCACCCAGTTGGCGGCCTACACCCCGGGGGCGGCTATTTCCCGCCAGCTGCGGTTTGATTGGAACTACCGGTTGAACGCCAACTGGGAGCTGCGCGCCCTGTGCAGCTATCGCCAACTGCCCGGTGCCATCAGCAACAGCCCCCTGGTCGACAAGGACTATGTAGTCACGGCATTTGTCGGGGGGGTGTACCATTTTTGAGGCAGCTAGCCGGCGCAAACCGCTGCCGTTATTGATCCTGCTGATGCTGCCGGCCATGGCCAAGGCCGCGCCCCTGCTGGTGGATTTTTCCATCAAGCCGCGCCTGTGCGTGCTGGGCAGCGCCGGCGAAACCTGCCAGGACCAGCTGGAGATCCGCTGGGTGGCCAGTGAGCCGGTATCCCTGTGCCTGCACCAGGTGTCCGCCGGCCAGCCGCTCCACTGCTGGGAGCACAAGCGCCGCGGCCACTACAGTTTCGAGCTGGTCACCAGTGCCAGCACCCAATTCCAATTGCGGGTTAAGGATTCCCCCCAGGCCCTGGGGCAACAGGAATTCCGCGTGGTTTATCAGGACAAGCAATACCGCACCCCAAGGCGCAACCCCTGGAGCTTTTATTGATGCTGCAACACAACACGATTTTGCTGGTGGAAGACGACCGCCGCCTGGCGCAACTGGTGAGCGATTTTCTGGAGGCCAATGATTTCCGCGTACACACGGAAGACAACGGCAACCGGGTGCTGCGCCAGGTGCAAAACCTCAACCCGGCGCTGGTGGTGCTCGACCTGATGCTGCCCGGCAAAGACGGCCTGACCCTATGCAAGGAGCTGCGCCCCCAGTACAAGGGGCCGATCCTGATGCTCACCGCGCGGGATTCGGATTTGGACCAGGTGCTGGGCCTGGAATACGGCGCCGACGACTATGTGATCAAACCCGCCGAGCCGCGGGTGCTGCTGGCGCGTATCCGCGCCCTGTTGCGCCGCTACTACCAGGCCGACGACAGCGACCAGGCCAATCTGGTGTTTGGCCAATTGCAGCTGCAACCCAAGCTGCGCCAGGTACACCTGGGGGGCGAGGAGATTCTGCTGTCCAGCCACGAGTTCGACCTGCTGCTCACCCTGGCCAGGTCGGCGGGCAATATCCTCAGCCGCGATTTCCTGTTTCAGCAAATCTACAACCGCGAATACGACGGCCTCGATCGCACCATCGACGTGCGCATCTCCCAGCTGCGCAAAAAACTGCACGACGACCCCAACAACCCCACCCGCATCAAAACCATCTGGGGCAAGGGTTACCTGTTTATTGCCGATGCCTGGCAGTAGATGAACCGCGCCTTTATCAGCCTCTACGGCTTTATCGTCGCCTCGGTGCTGTTGCTCGGCTGGGGGCTTAACCACTTTTGGGACAGGCTGGCGCCCGAGCCGCCGGTGAGCCAGGAGGTGCGCAGCCTACTGGCCCTGATCGACCTGCAACTGGGTGCCGGTGCCGACCCCACCGGGCTTGCCCGCCAGCTCAGCGCCCAACACGCCAGCCTGCAACTGCTGCCCCTCGACGAACTGGCCAGCAGCGGCGCCCTGGCGCAACTGAGTGCCGGCGACATACTGCGCAGCGCCGAAGCGCAACAGCTCAGTTATTACCAACTGGCCAGCCGTGGCGACCAGGTCATCATCCTCAGCCTGCCCGCCCCCCCGGCGCCGGAGCCTCTATTGCAACGGCTGCTGCTCGGGCTCTTCTACGCCGGCCTGGCCCTGGCCATCTTCCTCTGGGTGTGGCCCCTCTCCCGCGATGCCAAAAAGCTCGAACAGCAAACCCGCCAGCTGGGCAAAGACGGCTTGCCGCAAAACCTGCGCATCGCCCCCAGCTCCGCGCTCTACCCCCTGGCGCGGGCCTTCAACCTCATGGCGCAGCGGCTGCGCGAGCTGCTCAGCTCGCACCGCGACATGACCAACGCCGTCTCCCACGAACTGCGCACCCCCCTGGCGCGGATGAAATTCGCCCTGGCGCTGATCGACAGCCGCGCCCTCGACGACAAAAGCCGCCGCCAGCTGCTCAGCCTGGAACAGGACGTAGCGGAAATGGAATCCCTGATCGGCTCGCTGCTGATGTACGCCGGCTTCGAGCGCCAGGGGCAGCAGCTCAACACCCGCAGCGGCGATATGGCCGACCTCTTCGCCGAACTGCAACTGCGCTTTGCCCGCACCAACCCGCGCTCACTGCAACTGGAGCTGCACCTATTGACGCCATCCAGCCAATGCCACTGCGAATGGAAACTCATGGAAACCGTAGTGCACAACGCCCTCGGCAACGCCGCCCGCTACGCCCGCCAATGCATCCGCCTGGAGTGGCAGGCCTCAGCCGAGCACTACCAGATCGCCATCGAAGACGACGGCCCCGGCATCCCCCCGGCGGAGCGCGCGCGGGTGTTCGAATCCTTTGTCCGCCTCTACCCCGAAGGTGAAGCCGCCAGCGGTTTCGGCCTGGGGCTCGCCATCATCCAGCGCATCCTCCACTGGCACGGCGGCGACGCCCGCTTTGTCGACCCGCACCACCTGGGGGGCGCCCGCCTGGAACTGCGCTGGCCCTGTAACCGGAACCAAACCGACGTCGGCGAAAACCAATAGGCGCTGCCGCAAGTGTTTCCATTGGAAACATTTTTGCCGTGGCGCATGATTCATTGGCTACCCAAGGGATAAAAATTGTGCAAAAAAGCCGTGCAGGGTGGTCAAGCGGGAAAACATAGGTGTAGTATCCCCCCACGCTAGAGCAATAATTCCAAGCGCCACAGAGCGACTTGGCGCCAATGCCCAGCCTTGGCACCCATAAAGATAAGCAACACCCCCCCGGCAATTCCTATCTCGGTTAGTACCAAAATCGCCACTGATTTTGGTGGTGGACTTTAAGCATTCTGAATCCAGAGCTTGCAATAAAGGCCACGAGATAATGAATAAAGCAGTCACCCTTACCGCCGCAGATTCATCGCGAATCCTCACTTGCGCACCTGCTCAGCAGGCGGCTTTATGCTGCCCGACACTTTCTTCTCGTACTTCCCTGCATTGCAACCTCGCCAGCGCCTGCGCGCACAACCACTACTCAACCAGGTTTTCACAATAATTATTTTCACGTTGTAACTGAGGGGAAGTCCTATGCATAAGAAAAGTCTGTTGTCGTTAATCATCGCCATGGCCGCCAGCGGCCAGGTCTACGCCCAGGAAGCCAGCGGCCCGCAGCAGGCCGATCCCAACGATGTGGAAGAGGTAACCGTATTGGGCGTGCGCCGCGCCGAACTCAATGCGCGTGAAGCCGAACGTGAAAAAAATATTTTCAGCTCCGTAATTTCCCAGGATGACGCCGGCAACTTCGCCGACCAAAACGTTGCCGAATCGCTACAGCGCCTGCCCGGTATTACCCTGCAAAAATCGGAAGGTGAGGGTAAGTTTGTATCTGTGCGCGGCCTTGGCCCAGGCTTTGTT
>CAMLRI010000193.1 GCA_946482385.1 uncultured Cellvibrio sp. | reverse complement strand
CAAATACTGGTGCAGCGCACCATTGATGCGGAAGATGGCAAAGCAAAATCCGAGCGAGCGCGCGCCTTGGTAAATTTGGAATTGGAGCGTATTTGCTCTGGTCGCGAGGTGCCAGCCGCTGCCAACAAGTTGTTGCGTGAAGCTTGGGCCAATGTGATGTTTATTACCTGCTTAAAGCAAGGCGTGGAAAGCCAAGCCTGGCAGGATGCGGCTAACACTGCCCGCCAACTGGTGTGGAGTGTTACAGCGGCGATGGATAAAGATAATCGCCAGCGCCTATTAAAATTGGTGCCAGAGCTACTGCAAAAATTGCGTGTTGGCTTGGAAAGTATTTCCTTTAGCCCCTTTGAAACAACGCAACTGTTTAAACAACTGGAAGCTTTGCACTTGGTGCGTTTGCGCGGCGATGCAGCCAAACCTGCGGCCAGTTCCCAGCCTGCCCCTCAAGCTATACCGGCGCCAGTTGCTGTTACCAGTGTTGCTGCTCCCGCTGTGCCAGCGCCGGCAGATCACACCAAGCAGCCCGTTGCCCCTGTGATTGAATCTGCAGCGCCTGCTGCAAAAGCTGCCGTAGAAGCAGCGACACCTGCAGTTGCTGAGCCTCAGGCAGAAGCAGGGAAAAATACCTTTGTCGTGGTCGCTGGCGATGAGGCGGATCAATCACCCGCCGAGGCGCTTGAAGTTGCGGCGGTTGTCGCTGAATCCCCCCAGGTTGACCCGCAGCATCTGGCATTGGTGGGCAATATCACCCAAGGTACTTGGTTTGAAATGCAAGGCGAAGGTGGCGAAAAATACCGCTGCCGTTTGGCCGCCATTATTCGCTCGGTGGGTAAATACATTTTTGTTAACCGCTCGGGCATGAAAGTCGCCGAAGAAAGCCGCGAAAGCCTGGCCATTGCCCTGCAAACCAAGCGTTTAACTATTCTTGATGACGGTATGTTGTTTGATCGCGCCCTGGAATCTGTGATTAGTAATCTGCGCGATAAACGCACATCCAATTAATTTTTTGTGCGATGTCTCTCCGTAAATTTAACCCGGCCTTGCGCCGGGTTTTTGTTTTTTACACCTCCTCCAACACCACCAGTGTTTGCCCCGCTTGTACGCGGGCGCCGTTGGATTTTAACAAGTGAGTCACTTTGCCGGCGCAGGGGGCGGTGATGTTGATTTCCATTTTCATGGATTCGAGGATCAACAAAATATCGCCGGCTTTTACCTCTTGCCCTACCTGGACTTGGGTTTGCCAAACGCTGCCGGATACAGAGCTGTCGATGCGGATGGCGTCTTCGGCTAGTTCTGTTTCTTCGTGTTCTTCTTGCACTTCTTCCTGTTCGTAATTGAATTGGCCGTTGGCGTGCCAGCGGGCGAGTTCTGCGGCAAAGGCTTGTTCCCGTTGCGCGGTGAAATCGCTGATGGCGTTACTGTGGCTGGTGAGGAATTGTTGGTATTCGCCGAGGCTGAAGCTGCTTTCTTCTATGCGGATGGGATAGCGGCCCTGGGGGAAATCGTGGCGAATTTGCTGCAGTTCCTCGGCGCCAACCGGGTAGAAGCGAATTTGGTCGAAAAAATTTAGCAACCAGGGTTGTTGGAATTCGCGGGTTTGGCGATAGCGATTCCACATTTGCAGGGTGCGCCCGACAAACTGATAACCGCCGGGGCCTTCCATACCGTAAATACATAGGTAAGAGCCGCCAATACCCACGGAGTTTTCCGCTGTCCAGGTGCGGGCGGGGTTGTATTTGGTGGTGACCAAACGATGGCGCGGATCTATGGGGGTTGCCACAGGTGCGCCCAGGTAGACATCGCCCAACCCCATTACCAGGTAAGAGGCAGAGAAGACAATTTCTTTTACCTCGTCGATGCTATTGAGGCCGTTGATGCGGCGGATAAATTCCAAATTGCTGGGGCACCAGGGCGCATTGGCGCGCACCGATTGCATGTATTTTTCAATCGCTAATTGGCAGGCCTCGTCATTCCAGCTGAGGGGCAGGTGCACAATGCGCGAGTGCACCCGCAAATCTGCCAATTGCGTTAACAGCTGCTGCTCCGCTTGTTTTAAATGGGCGAGCAAACTGGCCAGGGAAACTTCCTGGCTGTTGTAGTGGATTTGCAGCGAGCGAATACCGGGGGTGAGTTCGCGCAAACCGGGCAGCGGGTGTTGTTGCAGCCATTGCATGAGCGCGTGGGCGCGAAAGCGCAGTTTGATATCCAATTCCAGCGGGCCATATTCCACCAACAAAAAGTGATCGCCTGCTACGCGGTAGACAATATCTTCACCGAATTGGTGAGCATCCAGCTGCTGCACTATGGGCGATGTGATGGCCGCCGGTTGGTAAGAGTGTTCGATGGCTGCCAGCTGTTGCAGGGATTCTTGCTGGGCTTTTTCGAGCGCGACTGCATCGTCAATGGTAACGGGCACAAAGCGAATTTTATCGCCTGCGCGCACCTGGCCGAGCTTCCATAAATCGGCACTGATAACAGTGGCGGGGCAGACAAAACCGCCGAGGGATGGGCCATCGGGGCCGAGGATAACGGGCATGTCGCCGGTGAAATCCACGGTGCCGAAGGCGTAGGCGTTATCGTGAATGTTGGATGGGTGCATACCGGCTTCGCCACCGGAGCTGCGCGCCCACTGGGGTTTGGGGCCAATTAAGCGCACGCCGGTGCGGCTGGAGTTGTAGTGCACTTCCCAATCGGTGCTGAAAAAAGTGTTGATGTCTTGTGCGGTAAAAAAATCTGGCGCGCCGTGGGGGCCGTAGATGACGCGCAGCTGCCACTGGTGGCTGATAGGGGGCAGCAGCTCCGCCGGCAGCCTTGTTTGGCTGTTGGCTGCGGTGGTGTTTTGATCCAACCAAAGCACATCGCCAGCGCGCAGGGCGCGGCCGTTGTGGCCGCCGAATTGGCCTAGGGTGAAGGTGGATTTTGCGCCCAGATAATCCGGGCATTGGATGCCGCCAGCCACACATAAATAAGCGCGCGCGCCCGTGGTAATTCGCCCCAGGTGCAATTGTTGCCCGGCATGAATCTGGACGATTTGATGCTGTGGAATTGCCTGGCCATCCAGCTTGGCGTCTATGGCGGCGCCGGTTAAAACAATTTGGGTGTCGCTGCTGAATTTTAATGTTGGCCCTTGCAGGGTAATTTCCAAACCGGCGGCATGGCTGGGGTTGTTGAGCAGGCGATTGCCAAGGCGAAAGGAGTAGCTATCGAAAGGGCCGGAGGTGGGCACGCCCACATGCCAGTAGCCCTGGCGGCCGGGGTAATCCTGGATGCTGGTTTGGGTGCCGCCCTGGATGACATCTATACGCGCCGGCGCAAACACAAACTGATTCAAATAGCGCGTGGTCATGGTGCCGCGCTGCAAGTGTTCGTCTTGCAGCAGGGTGCGCAAGTAATGAAGGTTGGTTTCTATGCCATAGAGAGTGGTGTTGGCCAGTGCCTCTGCCAGCTGGGCCAGGGCTTGTGGGCGATCATCACCCTTCACAATTATTTTGGCGAGCATGGGATCGAAAAAGGCGGGCACTTCTATGCCGCTTTCAATCCAGTGGTCGATACGCAAGTTGGCGCTGGGCGCAGGAAATTCCACTTTGCTGAGCAGGCCGGCGCAGGGTTGAAAGTTGAGTGCTGGGTCTTCAGCGTAAACGCGCACTTGAATCGCGTGGCCCTGTGGTTGGAGTGGCTGGCGCAGCGCGCGCAAATCGCCCAGTTCGCCAGCGGCTTGTTTGAGCATCCATTCCACCAAATCCACACCGTACACTTCTTCGGTAACCCCGTGCTCCACTTGCAGGCGGGTGTTCACTTCGAGGAAATAAAATTTATGTTCCAGCGAGTCGTAAATAAATTCTACCGTGCCCGCATTGCGATACTGCACCGAGGCGAGCAGTTGTTCGGCAACCGCTTGCATGGCCTGGCGTTGTGCTTGGGGCAAATTGGGGGCAGGGCATTCCTCCACCACTTTTTGGTTGCGGCGCTGGCTGGAGCAATCGCGCTCGCCAATGGCGACGGCGGTGCCCTGGCCATCGCCAAAAACCTGCACTTCGATATGGCGTGCTGCAGCGATAAATTTTTCCAGGAAGACGCCGTCGTCGGCAAAGTTATTTTTGCCCAGGCGTTTCACACTGTCGAAGGCGGCGCTGAGTTCGCTGTCGCTGTGGCAGAGTTGCATGCCGATACCGCCGCCACCGGCGGTGCTTTTCAGCATCACCGGGTAGCCGATGCGGGCGGCGGCCTGCTGGGCATCTTGTAAATTATTTAACAGGTCGGTGCCGGGGCACAGGGGCACGCCGGCGGCCTGTGCCAGTTCGCGGGCTTTGTGTTTTAAACCGAAGGTGAGCATTTGTTCGGCAGTGGGGCCGATAAACACTATGCCGGCGGCTTCGCACTCGGCGACAAATTTGGCGTTTTCGCTGAGGAAGCCATAGCCGGGGTGAATGGCCTGGGCGCCGCTTTGTTGGGCGATGGCGATAATTTTTTGGCGATCCAAATAAGTGTTGGCGGCAGGGCCTTCACCTAAGCAGTAGGCTTCGTCGGCGAGGCGCACGTGCAGGGATTCAGCGTCGGATTCGGCGTAGACGGCGACGGATATGATGTTGAGTTTTTTGAGGGTGCGGATGATACGGGTGGCTATGGCACCGCGATTGGCGATGAGGACTTTGCTGAACATGCTGTGCTCCGGCGGGCCGTCCCGCAGGTTTTTTTACAACAGTGGTCGTCCACTGAGGTGTGATGATGGTTTAAATAAAATTTAATTCCACACAATGACTTCAATGGGGGTTGGGTTGTAGCCGTTGCAGGGGTTGTTTAATTGTGGGCAGTTGGAAATTAACATCACTATGTCCATCTGCGCTTTGAGTTCAACGTATTTGCCGGGGGCGGATATGCCGTCGGCGAAGGTGAGACCGCCTTCCGGGGTGACAGGTACGTTCATGAAGAAGTTGATGTTGTGGGTGATGTCGCGTTTGCTGATGCCGAATTCCGGGTGTTCGGCGATGGCGAGCATCCAGCTGTCGCGGCAGGCGTGCATGCAGCGTTTTTCCAGGCTGTAGCGTACGGTGTTGCTCTCGGTGGCGCAGGCGCCGCCGAGGGTGTCGTGGCGACCGCAGGTGTCGGCGACTATTTCCAGCAGTGGGTTGTTGGCATTGGATATTAATTGTGTGCCAGCGGTT
Organism: uncultured Cellvibrio sp.; assembly: GCA_946482385.1. The sequence goes on along the minus strand of CAMLRI010000193.1, from coordinate 131 downwards.
AAGTATAAGTTGCCTTGGTTGCGGATGGTGTCCATGGCGCTGTAGCGTTCGCTGGGGTCTTTGGCGTTGTAGAAGAGTACGTCGGCAGCTTGGTTGCCTTCGAGGTCGACGATGCGGAAAGTTTGGCCTTG
>CAMLRI010000192.1 GCA_946482385.1 uncultured Cellvibrio sp. | reverse complement strand
TATTTTTATCCTGATTGGATTTATTCCAGCAGCCAGCGAAGCGGAAACCAATCTGTTTCTCTCTGGGGCGAGGGAGGCATGGATGCCGACCTCGAGCCTACATGGACGTATTCACGGCGTCCCCAGAGAGAAACAGATTGGTTTCCGCTGTAAGGGCTTAGTAGTAATCCTTAAACCGAGAAAATCGTGAATCATTTATTTTTACATTGTCGCCCCGGCTTCGAAAAAGAATGTGCCGCTGAAATCAGCGAGCGCGCCGCCGCACAGGGCATATATGGCTACAGCAAAACGGCCGATGCCAGTGCCTTTGTGGTGTTTATTACCCAGGAACCCCAGGGCGCCGAAAAACTGCTGAAACAAATTCCCTTTCAATCGCTGATTTTTGTGCGCCAGTGGTTTGCGGGTGGTGCGGCACTGCGCGACTTGCCAGTGACTGATCGCCTGACGCCGCTATTGGCCTGCGCGAAAAATTTGCCGAAATGCCGCGAGCTGGTGGGCGAAACTGTAGACACCAACGAAGGTAAAACCCTGTCGAACCTGGCGAAAAAATTTACCGTCCCCTTTATTAAAGCGCTGGAATCCAACCACTGTATCGAACGCAAAAGTGGCTGGCGTCTGCACCTGGTGTTTTTATCCGGCAGTGAAGCTTATGTGGGTGTAAGCCCCATCAATAACAGTGCGGCATGGCCCATGGGTATTCCGCGTTTGCGCTTGCCCAAAGAATCGCCCAGCCGCGCCACCTTAAAACTGGAAGAGGCCTGGCATCACTTTATTCCCGCAGAGCAGTGGGATACATACCTGGCACCCGGGATGCGCGCGGTGGATTTGGGTGCAGCCCCCGGTGGTTGGACCTGGCAATTAGTGCAGCGCAGTATTTATGTCGACGCTGTGGATAACGGCCCTATGGATAAAAACTTGTTGGAATCCGGTTTGGTAGAACATAAACAAACCGATGGTTTTTTGTACGAGCCGAAAAAGCCCGTGGACTGGCTGGTGTGCGATATAGTCGATAAACCAGCGCGGGTGGCGAGCATGGTGACCAAATGGTTTGCCAAAGGCTATTGCCGCCAGGCGATTTTTAATCTCAAACTGCCCATGAAGCAGCGCTATGCGGAAGTGCAAAAATGCCGCGAGCGAATTGTTGGCGAGCTTGAGGCCCAGGGCATGCGCGTAGCTTTGGATTTTAAACAGCTGTATCACGACCGCGAAGAAGTGACAGGTTATTTGCGGGTTTATTGATTGATGGGTTAGCCGTTAGTAATGGCCAGCCTGCAATCGGTGAAAAGGGCAATCAGTAACAAGTGCAATCAGTAACAAGTGCAATCAGTAACAAGTGCAATCAGTGATAAGAGGTTTGGCCTTGTTCGGCGCTGGAGTAATTGAGTATCCACTCGGTGAGTGTTACCCAATCTTCAATCAAAGTGCGCAATATGGCCATGTGGGTGCCGGGTAAATCCTGGCCCTGCAAAGCGGTGCGCCCTAACTGGGTGAGCGCGGCAACAACCTTGCCTATGACTTGTGGGGAAAGTTGGTCGACCAAATCGCGGTTGAGCAGCATTTCGCCGGTAAACTGTGAATGTAAATCGGCGTAGTTGGCCACTTTTACACAATCCAACGCCTGCTTTACGGCATCAGCCAATAAAGGGTGCGAGGAGCGCAGCAAACGAAAGCTGAGCTCCAGATTGTGGCGGCAAAAAAGGTCGCTAGGCATGGTGTTATGAGGCAGTTTCCGAGACATCGAACAAAGGTTCCCCGGTAGTGGCTGTATCCTTATGGTTATTCTCCGTTTCCCAAGAATAGCAATCGAATTGCTATTTGACCGAGTTTTTATAGATGTTTTAAGCCTATGAATTTACACATTAATAAACAATTGGATACCACTGGCTTGCTCTGCCCGGAGCCGGTGATGCTGTTACACAAAGCCATCCGCGAGCTGGCCAGCGGCGAGTTGATAGAAGTCCAAGCGACCGATCCCTCCACCCAGAGGGACATCCCCAAGTTTTGCTTGTTTTTGGGCCATGAGCTGGTTGAAGCCAAAGAAGAAGCTGGGGTTTATTTCTATTGGATTAAGAAGAAATAGCTGGGAGAGGGTATAAAAAACGCCGCATAGGCGGCGTTTGTGAGGCGGAGATCAGGAGGGATTATTGCAGCCCGTCCACCAGCATGGAGATGGCTGCCAAGGCTTCCGGGTCTTCGGCTTTGATCTTGTTGGCGATCTGGTGCTGGAAGAAGTAGCGGAAATTTTCATTGGCCTGGGCTTCGTACAGGCAGTCATCGCCCGGTAGCACTGGGGTACTGACTACCTTGGTCTGGTCGGTAATCATGGCGTAAATACTGCCGTCGTAATGCAGGCACCAACTAACCACCTCCACCAAAGCCAGGCGTTTGCTACCTGGCATGGCCAGCACGGCGTGAGTGCCTATGGTATCGGGCAGTTCCTGGATCACATCATCGCCACTTTCGCACTGCACCTCGTAGTATTCGGCGGCAGTTTCCAGCTCGATGATTTTGTGCATGGGCGCATCGAAGAAAACTTCGTCAATGCCCGGGTCGTAGTAACCCTCCCAATGGCCATTGAGCGGGTCGCAGAGTTCGGGGCAGGGGACTATATCGTTCAGCCAGGGCACCAGGCCGACGACTTCGCCATTGGCACGCAAACCCCAGCAGAGGATTTTCAGGCTGTAGAGGCGATCGGTGGAGCTGTCGTTGGAGTAGAGCATTTCCAGGCCATCCAGCTCGGGGGCCAGGCGGATGAAGCGCTCGTCGTGAAGGGCTGAGTAGGTTTTCCGAGTGAAGATGTCGACCACATTATCCATGTTGTGGCCAGTGTGCGAGGTCTTCATAATACACCCCCTCTAGTGAGCTGGGAGCCAGGTCCCGGGAGATGGCACAAAAGTCAGCCATCACTATATAAGGTATATGCTAAACCCCCAAAGCACAACCGCTTAGGGTTACTTTTTTCCCGCCGCTGTTTTGCCCCTGGCGAAAGCCGCGTTTCTACCTCTGTGTGCTCCTATCCATGATGAAGATTGTTGCCGACGAAAATATCCCTTTAGTGTCCGAGTTCTTTGGCCGCCTGGGCGAGATAGTGCGCCTGCCCGGGCGCAATATGACCGCTGCCGATGTGCGCGATGCCGATGCCTTGATAGTGCGCTCGGTCACCCCCGTAAATGAAGCCCTGCTGACCGGCAGCCGGGTGCGATTTGTCGGTACCTGCACCATTGGGGTGGATCATTTGGACCAGGCTTACCTGGACGCACAGGGCATCCGCTGGAGCAGCGCCCCCGGTTGCAATGCCAATTCTGTGGTGGAGTATGTCTATGCCGCCCTGGCGCACCTGGATGTGAATTGGCTGCATAGCCGCATAGGTGTTATTGGCTGTGGCAATGTAGGTGGTTCGCTCTACCGCCGGCTCAAGGCACAGGGTGTGGATGTACGCTGCTACGACCCCAACCTGACCCTGGCGCAAAACCCCGACCTCACCAGCCTGGAGGAGGTGCTGGCCTGCGATGTGATCAGCATGCATACCCCCCTGGTTAGCAGCGGGCTACATCCCAGCTTGCATTTGCTGGGCGAGCGGGAGCTGGCGCAGCTTAAACCGGGCGCGGTGCTGATCAATGCCGGGCGGGGCGCCGTCATCAACAACCAGGCACTACTGCGCTTTTTGCAGCAGCGTTCCGATGTGCGGGTGGTATTGGATGTATGGGAAGCTGAGCCGGATATTTCCCTGGATCTGCTGGATAAGGTGGATTTGGGTTCGCCTCACATTGCCGGTTATAGCTACGATGGCAAACTTAATGGCACTGAAATGATCTACCGCGCCTGTTGTGACCATTTTGGTTTTGTGCCCCAAGCCAGCTTGGCTGCCCTGGTGCCGCCACTGCAGGACAACCAGTTGGATACCGCTGGTATTACCCAGCCCTGGCCACTGGCCAAGCATTTGATCCAACAGGTGTATGGCATAGCTGCCGACGACGCCCGCTTGCGCGAGCAGGCCAAGAGGGCGCGGGCGGGCGAGCTGCACTTTGGCAGCGCTTTTGACGGCCTGCGCAAACACTACCCGGTGCGCCGCGAATTCCACAATTATCAGGTGCAGTTGCCGGCCGATGCCCAGGCAGCTCGCCATTGGTTAAGCGTGCTGGGTTTCCACTGTGTTTAAGCTGGGTGTCATCATCAACCCCTACGCAGGCCTGGGCGGCAGTGTGGGGTTAAAAGGTTCCGATGGTGACGCCATTCGCACCGAAGCCCTGGCGCGCGGTGCCGAACAGCGCGCCCCCCAGCGTATGGCGCGGGCACTGCAATCGCTAGCGGCCTTCCGTGATCGCCTTTCTATTTATTGTTTTGCCGACGACATGGGCGCCGCTGTGGCCCAGGCACTGGGGTTTGCCACGGTGATTGTCGGCCAGGCGCAGCACCAACCCACCCATCCAGACGATACCTGCGCCGCAGCGCGCGCGCTTATGGCAGCGCGGGTGGATTTAATCCTGTTTGCCGGTGGCGACGGCACCGCACGCCTGATCGCCGATGTGGTGGGCACCAGCCAACCGGTGCTGGGGGTTCCTTCGGGGGTCAAAATGCACTCGGGGGTTTATGCCATTTCCCCCGAAGCTGCCGGTGATATTTTGCAGCAGTTGTTGCAGGGCAAACTGGTGAACATCGCCGAGCGCGATGTGAAAGATATAGACGAAGAAGCCTTCCGCCAGGGCCAGGTGCGCGCGCGTTTTTACGGCACCCTGTTAGTGCCGGAGGATTCGCAATTGTTGCAGCAGGTGAAAAATGCCGGCACCGAGCGCGATGAACTGGCGCAGTTGGATGTAGCGGAAACCCTGATCGAGCAACTGCAAGAGGACACGCTTTACATTGTGGGGCCAGGCTCCACTACCCAGGTGTTTTTACAGCAATTGGGATTGGAAGGCAGTTTGCTCGGTGTCGATTTGCTGCTCAATCGCGAACTGATTGCGCGCGATCTTTCTGCCGCACAATTGTTGGCGGCCATAGAGGCCCGGCAACTGCCATGCAAAATTGTGGTCACCGCCATTGGCGGCCAGGGGCATATCCTGGGGCGCGGTAACCAGCAATTGTCGCCAGCGGTATTGCGCCGGGTGGGAATCGACAACCTGGTGGTGATTGCGGCGCGGGGCAAAATCCTGGCGCTCAATGGCCGCCCTTTATTGGTGGATACCAATGACCCCGAACTGGATAAAAGTTTTTGTGGTTATCGCCCGGTAATTACTGGTTACCAGGAAAGCATTATTTACCCAGTGGGTTATGGGGCTGTACATGCAAGCGCTTCTTGATTCCTTGCGGCAATTAGCAACAGCGGCGGATTGGG
>CAMLRI010000191.1 GCA_946482385.1 uncultured Cellvibrio sp. | reverse complement strand
CCCTGTTATTCGCATTCCGCGACGTTTTTCTGACAGCGAGGTTCCCATGGACTTAGATACCCTGATCCAACTGACTGATACCCCCTTAAAAATGGGCTTAGGCGCGCTGATTGCGGGCCTGAGTGCCTGGTTGATTCTGCGCCGCAGTGTGCAGCTGCAACAAAACACCCAGCGCGACAACCGCCGCCTGCATATTTTGGAAGAGGTATCCACCCAGGTGGGCACTGTCACCCATGTATTCGCCAAATATTCGTCACTGGTGGTGGAATCTATCCAGTTTGGCGAGCGCTGGCCCCAGGTGCGGCGCCAGGAATTGGACGAAGTCAATAATGAGCTGGTTACCGAGTTCAAAAAATTGGCAGAGGCCGAGGCCAAACTGCTGATGCTGGGGGAAAAGAACCTGGAGCGCAGCCTGCGCTTGTATAGCGCCAAAATCGCCATTTACCGCAAGCAGGTGTATGTAGGGCGCCAGGATATTACCCCGGAGCAGATTACCGCCCTGAAATCCGCCATTATCCAAGTGCGCGAACAGTTCTACGATATGCTCAGCCGCAAGTACGACCGGATTCTGGCCAGCGCCTGATCTAGCCTTATTCGCCTATTGCGCCATCAACGCCCGCACTGCGGGCGTTTTTGTTTATGCTATTTGTTCAACCGGCCAAGAGCCCCTCAACTGGTCAAGAGACCGAGGAGATTGTTATGCTGCGCGCCTTTTTCCGCCTTATGGGCTTTGTGATTTTTTTAATTGGGAGCACCCAGGTTATGGCCAATGAAATTTGGATTGATGTACGCACCACCGACGAATTTAACGCCGGCCACATCCAGGGCGCAGCGCATATCCCCTACGAGGAGATAGCGGCCCGTATCAGCGAAGTTACCGACGACAAGAATGCCGTAATCCGCCTCTACTGCCGTACCGGCCGCCGTTCCGGCATCGCCCAGGAAACCCTGCAGGCCATGGGCTTTACCCAGGCCACCAACGAAGGTGGTTACGAGGATTTAGTGAGAGCTGGCCATCAATGATGGGTGAAGTGATTTTCCGCGAGACAGAGCCGCGCCTGGATAGCGTTAAACACCGTGGCTTCCATGTGTTCCGCATCCTTTGGTTAGGCAGTTATGCAGTGTGGCTGGTGTTTTTCTCCACCGGGCAATCGGAGCTGGTGCGCGCCCTGGTAACCGGCGCGCTGCTGCTGGGGGTATGGGCTGGCTGGCACTATGCCAAACGCTGGGCGGAAGCCGCGCTGGTATTGGAGCTGACCCCTAGCCATTTCAGTTTTTCCTTCCGCGCCAACCAGCGCTTAAAGGTTGTCCCACTAGATAAGGTTAAAGTGATCAAGCACCATCGCCACTTGCTGATCTTTGAAGGCGATGATTTCAGCACCCAGGCCTTTTTCCCCGTCAAACACCGCCACTATGTGGCAAAGATTTTGGCAAGCCTGCGCACTACCCATCCACAGATTGAGCAGCTGGCAGTCTAGTTGTCATACCACCAGCCCCTGTAGATAGCTGCCCCGACCTGGGGGAGAGCCTTCCTGGACACGCCGTAAACCCATCCCTGGGGGCTCGAGTGCAGCATCCTGCTGCACACGGTCCTGGAAGGCTCTCCCCCAGGTCGGGGCAAGTGCCACCCTTTTAACATTGCTCACTTTTTAAGCTGTCCAGCTCCCCGCTTTTCTGGGAGAATACGCGCCCTTGTTCCCAACGCAGTCCCCCGATATGCACAGCACCAGCAAAACCAGCGATAAAACCACCGCCCACCACCTGTTTGAATACCCGCGCTACTGGGCCGAATGCTTCGGGCCGGCACCCTTTTTGCCGATGAGCCGGGCAGAGATGGATCAACTGGGCTGGGACAGCTGCGACATTATCATCGTCTGTGGCGACGCCTATGTGGATCACCCCAGCTTCGGTATGGCGGTGATTGGCCGCTATCTGGAATCCCAAGGCTTCCGCGTGGGCATCATCGCCCAGCCCGACTGGAAAAGCGCCGAGCCCTTCAAAGCCCTGGGCAAGCCCAACCTCTTCTTCGGGGTAAGCGCGGGCAATATGGACTCCATGATCAACCGCTACACCGCCGACCTGCGCCTGCGTTCCGACGACGCCTATACACCCGGCGGTGTGGGCGGCAAACGCCCGGATCGCGCCGTCACCGTCTACAGCCAGCGCTGTAAAGAAGCCTACAAAGATGTACCCATTGTGATTGGTGGTATCGAGGCCAGCCTGCGCCGCATCGCCCAGTACGACTACTGGAGCAACGAGGTGCGCCGCTCGGTATTGATCGACGCCACCGCCGATATACTGCTGTACGGCAACGCCGAGCGCGCCATTGCCGAAGTAGCCCACGCCCTGGCCGCCGGTACCCCCATTGAAGAGCTCACCGATATTCGCGGCACTGCTGTAATCCGCAAGGCTCCGCCCGCCGGTTGGACAGAAATAGATTCCACCCGTATCGACTGGCCGGGCAATATCGACAAACTGCCCAACCCCTACGAGTACCAACACAACCCCAATACCAGTATTGATATCGCCAAGGCCGATCCCAACAACTCCCAGGTAGGCTTGCGCCAGTTGGAACCGGAAAAAATGGCAGCCCAGATAGCCGCCCTTGACCCCAACAACGAATTAAACGCGCCGCAAACCCAGGGCTGCCCCGCCCAGGGCACAGAATCGGCCAAGGCTTTCGACCCCAATGCCGAACAAGGCATTCGCATTATTCCCATGCCGCTGCAAAACCGCAGCGACCTGGCCGATAACGATCAGGTGTACATCCGCCTGCCCGCCTTTGAAAAAGTGCGCAACGATTCCGTGCTCTACGCCCACGCTTCGCGGGTATTGCACCAGGAGGCCAACCCCTACAACGCGCGCCCGCTGATTCAGCGCCACGGCAACCGCGAAGTCTGGATCAACCCGCCACCGATTCCGCTGGAAACCGACGAGCTGGATTCGGTATTTGATTTGCCTTACCAGCGCGTGCCCCACCCGGCCTACGGCGAGCAAAAAATTCCCGCGTTCGACATGATTAAAACCTCGGTGAATATCATGCGCGGCTGTTTTGGCGGCTGCACCTTCTGCTCGATTACCGAACACGAAGGGCGCATTATTCAAAGCCGTTCGCAAGAATCGATTTTGCGTGAAATCGAAAATATCCGCGATAAGGTGCCCGGCTTCACCGGCCATATTTCCGACCTGGGCGGCCCCACCGCCAATATGTATCGCCTCACCTGCAAGGACATGCCCACCCTGAGCAAATGCCGCCGCTTGTCCTGCGTTTATCCAACCATTTGTAAAAACCTCACCACCAGCCACAAACACACTACCGAGCTGTATCGCAAAGCGCGCGCCATCAAAGGCGTACACACTATTTCCATCGCCTCGGGTTTGCGTTACGACCTGGCCGTGCAGGATCCGGAATACGTAAAAGAACTGGTCACCCACCACGTGGGCGGCTATTTGAAAATCGCACCAGAGCACACCGAGGAAGGCCCCCTGGCGCAAATGATGAAGCCGAAAATGTCGAGCTATTACGACTTCAAAAAAATGTTCGACAAGTTTTCCAAGGAAGCGGGCAAAAAACAGTATTTGATCCCCTACTTTATCGCCGCCCACCCGGGCACCCGCGATGAAGATATGGTGAACATGGCGCTGTGGCTCAAGAAAAACGATTTCCAGGTAGACCAGGTGCAAACCTTCTACCCATCGCCCATGTCGCTCGCCACGGCCATGTATTTTTCCGAGCGCAACCCGCTGAAAAAACTCAGCTACAAAAGTGGCAAGCTGCCAATCCCCCGCGGTATCGACCAGCGCCGCTTGCAAAAAGCCCTGCTGCGCTACCACGACCCGGCGGGCTGGCCGATGATTCGCCAGGCGTTAAAAGATATGCGCAAAAGCCATTTGATTGGCGACAGCGCCTCGGCCTTGATTCCCGCAACAGATCCGCAGCCAACCCGCAACAACTGGGGCAGCAAAACGACCGGGCGCAATCAATCCGCCGCCGCGCGCAACCAGCCAGGCAAAAAGGCCTCAGACAAACCCGTCAACAAAGCCTTTGGCGATAAGTTTGAAAGTGCGAAAAAGCACAATGCAGAATTGGCCGCACAGAAAACCCAGCGCCCTGCGCCGGGCAAGCGCCCAGCATCAGGTGCCGCCAAATCCGGCAGGCCATCGCCTAAAAAATAAATCGCCTAAAAAATAAAAGGGTCGCCATAAACACAAAGGGCTCCGCAAGGAGCCCTTTGTGTTTATGGGTAAGGGTCAAAGTGTTTTGATGTATTCGATCAGTTGCCAACGCTGCTCATCACTCAAATCCGTTGCGTATTCATGGCCCGCATTGGAGTTGCCCGGCAAGCGGGTATCCAACTGGCTCAAGCCATCGGCAGCTTCACTCACATGGCCCAGTTTGCGCACATCCAGTTCCGGGTTGCCCACATAAAATACCTGGGGGCGCTCCGCGGCGGGCAAAAGCAAATCGTATACCGTGGGCACAGAGCCATTGTGTAAATAAGGGCCGGATGCCCAAATACCATTAATCGGCCTGGCTTTGTAACTGTTGTAAACACTCTGCTCTGGCGCTGCATAATTGCTTTGGTGCTCTGTTAACAGCGCACGGGTGGTTTGCCAGGGTTGATTAAGCAAAGCACCCACCGCCACATGCAACACCACTTCCATAGGCGACACCTGCGCTGGCAAGGGTTTGCCGAACAGCACCATGGATTTATCGCCCTCCAACACCCCGGTGCTTACTTGCAGGTTATTAAAATTATTCACCATCAGCGGGTCTGTTCCCACCTCTGCTGCTGGTGTTAGCACCGCGCGCAGCTTGCGTTTTTTATCGCTGCTATCGACAACTTGATGGCACTCCACACAATGCTGCTGATACAACTTGGCGCCAGCAGCGGCTTTATTGGCATCAATCGCTCCGGCCAATTGCGCTGGCCATTGGGGCGCGCGCAATTGGTAAAACTCGTTTTGGATGAAACCCAGGTTGCGAATTCGGATCGACGAGCGATAAGTCAGCTTGCCCTTGGGCACAGTAACATCGCCATAAACCGCCAAAGCAGTAATCGCATTCTGAAACAAAGGCCCCGGCTCTTTGTTAGGCGCCGATGCATTCCACTGCACTAAATCCAAATGGGAGGCATCCCAAAGCACCGGAAAACTGGTGGGGGCATTGGGCGAGTGGCGGTTGGCAGGCAAGTGCAAAGCTTCAACGGCTATGGCATTAAAGATTTGGCCAAAGGCATCCAGGCGACCGTGGCCATAGGGCACATCAGTCGCATTAATGGTAAACCGCTGGGCAAAATAATCAGCGCGCTGTTGTAACTCGGCGCGCAGGCCGGCGTTATCCACAGTTGTGGATTTATGCTGTTGT
>CAMLRI010000190.1 GCA_946482385.1 uncultured Cellvibrio sp. | reverse complement strand
GTATCATCAAGCACGCTAAAGCACTGAACGCTTTCTGTAACGCTTCTACCAACTCATACAAGCGTTTGGTTCCAGGCTTCGAAGCGCCAGTAATGCTGGCTTACTCTGCCCGCAACCGCTCTGCTTCTATCCGTATTCCTTACACTGTTGGTGAGAAAGCCAAACGTATTGAAACCCGCTTCCCAGATCCAACTGCTAACCCCTACCTGTGCTTCGCTGCGCTGCTGATGGCAGGTATCGACGGTGTGCAGAACAAGATCCACCCGGGTGAGCCAGCCACCAAAGACCTGTACGACCTGGAGCCAGAAGAAGAAGCGCTGATTCCAACCGTATGTGCGTCTCTGGAAGAAGCTCTGCAAAACCTCGAAGCCGACCACGAGTTCCTGACTCGCGGCGGTGTGTTCAGCAAAGACTTCATCGAGGCTTACATCGAGCTGAAGCGTGCTGATATCCAACGTGTTGACATGACTCCGCACCCAGTAGAATTCGAACTCTACTACAGCGTGTAATGCCCGGTTGCCGCCTGGCGGCAACTTGCTGAACGCCCTGTAAAACGGCGTTTAAGGCGTTTAAGTAGTCACCTAAGGCCCGCCCGGGAAACCGCGCGGGCTTTTTGTTTGTCCCACAAGGGATTAAGCTCGACAAAAGGCGATTGCAGGAGTGCTCCCATGAAAACCCCGAATCAATACTATTGGCTGTTAGTGTGCGGTTTGTGTTTGGCTGGCTGGTGCCAGGCCGAGGTTTATAAAACCACCGACAAAGACGGCAATGTGATTTATTCCGATAGCCCCGGCCCCGGCGAGGCCAAAAAGCTGGAGCTGCGCGAGCTGAACACCCTGCCCAGCCCGCCACCGGTGCCCAGCCCCGGTGCGCCCCAACCGGATCAGCCAGAGCTGCCGAGCTACGAGGTCACCATCCTCAGCCCCCGCGACCAGGTGATTATCCCGGTGGGACAGCGCGATCTGCCCATTGCGGTCAGCTTGAACCAGCCGCTACAGGCCGAGCATTTGCTGGTGTATTTCCTCAATGACGAGCTGCTGGAGGAGACGCGTATGAGCAATATCCTGGTGAAGGATGTGGCGCGCGGTATCCACAGTGTGCGGGTGGAGGTGATTGATGCCAATGGTCAATCTTTGGGCATGTCGGCCTCGGTGACTGTGAACCTTATGCGACCGGTTCGCCCCAAACCTGCATCGCCAGGGGGCACGGTTAAGCCTCCCAAAGCAAAAAATTAATGCGCGCACTTTTTTGGTGCATTAAGATGGTGCAGGTGCTAGAAAACGGGCAGGCTTTTGCGCTAAAACTGGCTTTTTTCCGTGTTTTTTGGGTTGGTTTGCTTTTTGCATTGCCTCCATTGCCCATTGTCGAGGCGTTTTGGAGAGCTACAGCCATTGAAGCCGCAGGATATTTACAAACCACTGCTGGATAGCCTGAGTACCGCCATAGTGCTGGTCGATGGCGACCTGCTGTTGCGCCATATGAACCCGGCTGCCGAGGCCCTGCTGGCGATGAGCTGCGAGAGCAACACCGGCGAGCCTATCACTTATTTTTTCCACGAATCCGATGAAACCGAGCGCCAGTTAAAGCTGGCGGCCTCCCAGGCCAACCACTACACCAAGCGCCATGCCGAATGGCATCTACTCAGCGGTGGCCATATCACCGTCGACTACACAGTGACCCCCTTTGGCGACCACGATGGCCTGATTATCGAGATCCAGCCCATCGACCGTCTGCTGCGTATCAGCCGCGAAGAGATGCTGACCAGCTCCCACGAAACCACCCGCAACCTGATTCGCGGCATGGCCCACGAAATCAAAAACCCCCTGGGCGGTATTCGCGGTGCTGCGCAATTGCTGGCGCGGGAGTTACCCAGCTCGGGCCTGACCGAATACACCAATATCATCATCGACGAGGCCGACCGCCTGCGCAATTTGGTCGACCGCATGCTCGGCCCCAACCAGGTGCCCCAGTGGCAGTCGCTGAATATCCACGAGGCCATTGAGCGGGTGGCCAATATCATCAAGGCCGAAAGCAGCGATGCCCTGAAAATTGTGCGCGACTACGACCCCAGCATCCCCAATTTGCAGGGCGATAAAGAGATGCTGATCCAGGCGCTACTCAACATAGTTCGCAACGCCATGCAGGCGCTGCTGGAGGCCAATGTCAAAAATGGTGTGATCCAGTTGCGCACCCGTATCCAGCGCCAATACACCATTGGTCGCAAGCATCATTCGCTGGTGTGCCGCATCGACGTGATTGACAACGGCCCGGGTATACCGCCGGATATTATCGAAAATATTTTCTACCCCATGATCACCGGCCGCGCTGAAGGCACGGGCTTGGGGCTGACTATCTCGCAACACCTTATCCACCAACATCACGGCCTGATTGAGTGCCACAGCGAACCGGGCAATACCCGCTTCTCGCTTTACTTACCAATGGAAACCCGCCATGCAGAAGTCCAATAAAGTCTGGATCATCGACGACGATCGTTCTATCCGCTGGGTGCTGGAAAAGGCCCTGCAAGGAGCCAATATTGAAACCCGGGTGTTTGATTCCGGCGATAGCGCCCTCAGCCAGCTCAACCGCGATACGCCCGATGCCATCATCAGCGATATCCGCATGCCTGGCACCGACGGCCTGGCGCTGCTGAGCAACCTGCACAATACCCACCCGGATATCCCCATTATCATCATGACTGCCCACTCGGATCTGGACAGCGCCGTGGCGGCCTACCAGGGTGGTGCCTTTGAGTATCTGCCCAAACCGTTTGATGTGGACGATGCGGTGGCGGTAACCCAGCGCGCCCTGGCCCATGCCCAGGAGCAAAAATCCGAGCAGGTGCCCGATAACAGCCTGGATACCAACACTGAAATCATCGGCGAAGCGCCGGCGATGCAGGAGGTGTTCCGCGCCATTGGCCGCCTGTCGCAATCCAATATCACAGTGTTGATCAACGGCCAGTCGGGCACAGGTAAAGAGTTGGTGGCGCGCGCCCTGCACCGCCACAGCCCGCGCCGCAATGGCCCTTTTATCGCCCTGAACATGGCGGCCATCCCCAAGGATTTGATGGAGTCGGAGCTGTTTGGCCACGAAAAAGGCGCCTTTACCGGCGCTGCCGCCCAGCGCCAGGGGCGCTTTGAGCAGGCCAATGGCGGCTCGCTGTTCCTCGATGAAATTGGCGATATGCCAGCCGAAACCCAAACCCGCCTGTTGCGGGTGCTGGCCGACGGCGAGTTTTACCGGGTCGGCGGCCACACTCCGGTTAAAGTGGATGTGCGCATCATCGCCGCCACCCACCAAAACCTGGAAAACCTGGTGGCGGAAAACCGCTTCCGCGAAGACTTGTTTCACCGCCTCAATGTCATCCGCATCCATATTCCCAAGTTGGCCAACCGCCGCGAGGATATCCCCAAGCTGGCGCGTTTCTTCCTGCACAAGGCAGCCACCGAACTGAATGTGGACCCCAAGGTGCTGCTGCCGGAAACCGAGGAGTTTTTCTGCTCCCTGCAGTGGCCGGGCAATGTGCGCCAGCTGGAAAACACTTGTCGCTGGATTACGGTGATGGCCTCGGGGCGCGAAGTGCATATCGAGGATTTGCCGCCCGAGCTGCTGGATAACAAAGAAACCAGCACCCCCGCCGACGATTGGGAAAAGGCTCTGCGCCACTGGGCCGACCAGGCCCTGGCGCGCGGCCAGCACCAGCTGTTGAGCGAAGCGGTGCCGACCTTTGAGCGGGCGCTGATTGAAACCGCCCTTAAGTACACCGCCGGGCGCAAGCGCGATGCTGCCAACCTGCTCGGCTGGGGGCGCAATACCCTCACCCGCAAGCTCAAGGATTTGGGTATGGCGGGCGGCAATGATCCGGATGGCGAGGATTGATTCCGCTCTTCACCCTTTAGCTGCTTTACCCTCTGAAAATCATCCTCTGGCGTTAAACCGGAGGATGATTTACGCGCCTTTACACTTCCCCCGGCAAGCTGGCTTTTATCTGACTATAATCACCTGACGGTATAACAATAAACCTCTGCCTATGGGCTTGATGTCTATTCCACAGACAATCCAAGCGACGTCCCAAGGCGATGGCGGCTGATGTACCCATGCCGGTTTCCGGCCAAATATCAGTTTCCGGCTCAAGGCATAGCCGAATCTGCCGATAGATAAAAACAGCCTAAAAAACACTTCTGCACCGCAAGTTCGGGGGAATCATGGTACAAAAATCGCTTTTAACCAAATTGATGATGGTGCTTACCGGCGCCATGGTCGCTATAGCCCTGGTGGTTGCCTTTATTAACTACCGGGTAGCCAGTTCGGACTTGCAACACAGCTGGGAGCAGGAGTCGGCAGCCATGATTGAGCTGACCAATAGCTCGCTGCTGGAAGCTGTGTTCGCCTACGATTTCCAACAGATAGAGGCTATTGCCAAGTCCCTGGTCAACACCTCGCTGGTAACGGCGGTCAGTGTGTCGGATCATCGCGGCCAATCGCTCGCGCGCGCCACCGATGAGCGCCACGACGACAAAGAAGTGGAGCGCAAGGCCATCCCCATTGTGTACAACGGCGCCACTATCGGCAGTTACGACATCAGCTTCTCCACCGAAGAAATGCGCCAGACTCTGGCAGATCAGGTGCAAACCACCATCTTCACCGTGTTGGCGCTGCTCGCGGCCAGCTTGGTAACTGTGTATATCCTGATGCGCAGCTTGGTGCTGGCGCCTGTGGCAGAGGTAACTCGCTCACTCTCGGCTATTGCCGATGGCGGTGGCGACCTGACCCGCCGCCTGGATACCCGCCGCGGCGATGAAATTGCGGCCCTGGCCCACAACTTTAACCGCGTGATGGAGCACATTGCCGACATTATCCGCAACGTGATCCAGGTAAATGAAAAAGTGCGCGCCAACGTCAACACCATGGGCAGCGCCACCGAAAGTACAGTGAACTCCACTTCCCAGCAGCTGCGCGAAATTGAATTGGTGGCTACCGCAGTGGAAGAGCTGTCCGCATCCGCCACCGAAATTGCCCGTCATGCCGGCGATACCGCCGAGCGCACCAATGCCACCAGTATCCTGGCGGAAGAGGGCAACACCATCGTTAACCTCTCCCTGGAAAATGTGAATCGCCTGACTGGCCAGATTGAATCCACAGCGCAAAAAATCCAGGTGCTGAAAAATAACTCGGTCAATATCGGTTCGGTGATGGAGGTGATCCGCACCATCGCCGAACAAACCAACCTGCTGGCGCTGAACGCGGCCATTGAAGCGGCGCGTGCCGGCGAGCAGGGGCGCGGCTTTGCGGTAGTGGCCGACGAGGTGCGTTCACTGGCGCAAAAAACCCGCTCCTCTACCGAAGAAATTGAGTCGATTATTGTTCAGCTGCAGCGCGCCGCCGATGAGGCGCACCAAGCC
>CAMLRI010000189.1 GCA_946482385.1 uncultured Cellvibrio sp. | reverse complement strand
AGCTGGCGGAAATCCGCTTCACTAAGGGAATCCCGCAACAGCACCAGGGTAAACCCCCTATCCTTAGCCATCCCCCCACAAATCGGCTGGGGCGGCCAATAAAGAATGATCACCCAGGGCCACACCAAGGCTTTTACATCCGAGGAAAAACGCCGGGTTTGCTCCTGGCACTTTGCGGGGGGCACGGCAGTGTTACAGCACAGTATCCACCAGGGGGATTGGTAACTCAGGCTGCCGCTAAAACGAGCCTGCCCAAGCCGCGCACGATAGGAAAACCACAACACCAGCACCATCAACACTGGCAATAACCACCAGGCGGCATAGGTTTCGGCATAGGGCGCCAACAGCCAGAAAATCAGCAATGCCAAGGCGATATAAACGGCCTGCAACAAGCGCAGCAGCCAGCGGGAGGGAGTAATAGCGACAGCCACCAAAGGCGGTAAAAGTTTGGTGCTCGCGAGCGGAGCACCGAAGGTATCAGCTTTGTAATCCGGTATTGGCACGAATAATATCCACAATCCGTTGCAACTCTGCCTTGGGCGGATTTTCGCGGCGCAAAAACCAGGCGAACAAATCCTGATCCTGCTCTTCCAACAGCGCCCAATACAGCTCTTTATCTGCCTGCGGCAAATCGGGATACACCTTCTCCAAAAAGGGCAGCAAAATCAAATCCAATTCCAGCATGCCCCGCCGGCTTCCCCAAAATAAACGATTTATATCCACGCCCCAACACCTATCTAACAAGTCATTTAGGGGCGGCATTATACGTCACAGGGGTAAATCCTGGCCAACAACAAGAGCTCTACCAAGAGCACAAAAAGCAACAGGCTTTGGCCAGCAATTCGACAAAGGCAAAAGCATACTTCTGCAAAAGCCGGCAGGTCTTTATCATAGGGGCACATCAACCCTCTAACCCTGCGTTAACTTGAGCGAACCACACGAGGCCTATCTTGACCAAATTCAGCGACACCCAGTTTTTTAGCCAGCTACCACAGGCGGGGCTTATCCTGATTGAAGGCCCTGATGCTGCAAAATTCCTCCAAGGCCAGGTAACCTGCGATGTGCGCGAACTTGAGTCGCAACAATGGCGACAAGGTGCCCAGTGTTCGGTAAAAGGCCGGGTGCTGAGCAGTTTTTGCGCCCTGCAACTCAATAGCGAAACCATTGCCCTGCGCGTTAACGCATCCAATGTGGATGCCACCATCGCGTCCCTGGGCAAATATATCGTCTTCTCCAAAGCTAAATTGGCCAATGCCAGCCAGGCTTACTGCCTGTTTGGTATTTACACCGAGCAGCTGCCGCATCTGGCAAATTTTTCCGGGCATCAGCTAGCGCCCGGCCACTGGGCCAACAGCGGCGATTCCTACCTCTTGCGCCTCGATCAACACCGCTATGAATACTGGGTGCCCATTGCACAACAGGAAGCAAGCCTTAATGAATTGCGCACGCATTATGAAGCCGCAAACGAAAACGCCTGGACACTGCAGCAAATACGCGCCGGCATAGCCGATATCACCAGTGCAACCCGCGAGCAATTCACGCCACAAGAGCTCAATTATCCGCTTATCAATGCCGTGAACTTTCGCAAAGGCTGTTATACCGGCCAAGAAATCGTGGCGCGATTACATTATCGCGGCAAGCAAAAACGCCATGCCTATCGCTACCTGTTAAACACCACACAGCTGCCCGAACCAGGCACCGCCCTGCTCTCGACTAACGGCGAGAATGCCGGCCATATCCTTAATTGTGCGCTCAATGAACAAAACCAAGTAGAGCTACTGGCATCGGTATTCGATGAATACAGCGAAGCGGTTTTTATCTCTGGCCACGGTGAAAAACTACAACGCCTGCCACTACCCTATGCTATACCTAGTGCAGACGACAGCCACTCCGCCGAGTAATCCATGCGAGATAGCCAATGAATCCACTAGTCGAAAAAGTTCGCCAGGAAATTATCACCGCCATTAAAAACGACCAATTGGTTTTGCCCACTCTGCCAGAAGTGGCACTCAAGGTCAGGGAAGTTGCCGACGATCCCAATGCCGATATAGACAAGCTCTGCGGTGTAATCGGCAATGACGCCGCACTCAGCGCGCGAATTATTCGTGTCGCTAACAGCCCACTCCTGCGCGCCAGCCGCGCAATCGAAGATTTGCGCGCAGCCTTGATGCGCCTGGGCATTCATTACACCTGCAATATCGCCACAGGTTTGGCCATGGAGCAAATGTTCCAGGCCACCTCCGATTTGGTTGATATGCGCATGCGCGAAGTCTGGAGCCGCTCCAGTGAAGTTGCCGGCATCAGCCATGTACTGTGCAAGCACTACACCAAACTGCGCCCCGACCAGGCCACCCTGGCCGGCCTGGTGCATAAGATTGGTGTGCTCCCCATCCTCACTTTCGCCGAAGAGCACCCTGACCTGCTTAAAGACAGCCTCACCCTGGATGCGGTGATTGAGCAAATCCATGCCCCAATTGGCGATTTGATTCTGAAAACCTGGAATTTCCCCGAAGAGCTGGCACACATCCCCAGCCAACACATAGATTTTGCCCGCAATGTTCCCAAAGCCGACTATGCCGACGTGGTCACTGTTGCCATGCTGCAAAGCTATATGGGCAGCGACTCGCCCCTGACCAAAATTGATTTTACAAAGGTAAAAGCGTTTGAGCGCCTTGGCCTTGATCCCAATATGGATGTGAATGATTCAGAGGACTTGTCTGCCGACATGGAAGCCGCCATGGCACTGCTAACTTGATTGCGAACCATCAAATTGCTGATCCGTGACCAGTGCCACAAAAAATAACGCCCATAAAAAAAGCGGTCTAAACAACCGCTTTTTTTATGGGCGTTATTAGTTAGTGAATAACTGTTAAACGCTAAACAAAGCCTCACTATCCAAACCTTGTTTCTCCATAATGTCGCGCAAACGTTTTAATGCCTCTACCTGGATTTGGCGCACACGCTCACGGGTCAAACCAATTTCATGACCCACTTCTTCCAGTGTGCTGACTTCATAACCACGCAAGCCAAAACGACGCGCCAAGACTTCACGTTGTTTTTCAGTCAACTCTTCCAACCAATGATCCAGGCTGGCAGTCAAATCGCTATCTTGTAACAAGGTTGCGGGATCAGACACATGGGTGTCCGCAATAGTGTCAGCAACAGTACGGTCAGATGAAGCACCAATAGGCGCATCAATAGAGGTAACACGCTCGTTCAAGCTGAGCATATGCTCAACATCCTCAACGGGCTTTTCCAACAGATTGGCAATTTCTTCAGGGGTTGGCTCGTGATCAAGCTTTTGCGAAAGCTCGCGCGCCGCACGCAAATAAACATTCAGCTCTTTTACCACATGGATTGGCAAACGAATGGTGCGGGTTTGGTTCATGATGGCTCGTTCAATGGTTTGACGAATCCACCAGGTAGCATAAGTAGAAAAACGGAAGCCGCGCTCGGGGTCGAATTTTTCGACGGCACGAATCAAACCGAGGTTGCCCTCTTCAATTAAATCGAGCAAAGCCAAACCACGGTTCACATAACGGCGGGAAATTTTTACAACCAGGCGCAGGTTGCTTTCGATCATACGCTTGCGCGCTGCCTCATCACCTTTCAGCGCCTTGCGTGCAAAGTAAACTTCTTCTTCAGCACTAAGGAGGGGGGAAAAACCAATTTCGTTCAGGTAAATCTGGGTTGCATCAAGATTTTTGGTAAATTTGTCGTCAACAAATCGCTCCGGAGAAACTACCGCTGCTGCTTTGGGCAACTCACTTTCCTCTTCCGCCAGAAGAGCTTCGCTATCTTCTGATGCCTCCAATTCCTGCATCAAAAAAATATCGTCATTCTCGAATGTGGTTGAATCCCTATTTTGTAAACTCATTTTTCAGCCCCTTGTGTCATATAATTTTTTTAACCGGCTGGCTTTGTTTGCTAAGTCACCCAGCTACTCAAGCTGTACCTGTCCTGACCTGGTTCACGCTGAAGGCCTCACAGCCAAGGCTGCGAATTGGCACTTTACCGCCTGGGTAGGTAGTGCAGTGGGTTCACTGGCACACCCTCGCGACGTATTTCAAAGTGAAGCTTTACCCTATTGGTACCGCTCGATCCCATATCGGCAATTCGCTGCCCAACTTTAACCAGATCACCCTCTTGAACTAACAGCCTATGGTTGTGGGCATAGGCACTGAGGAAAGTCTCGTTATGCTTGATGATGAGCAACTTGCCGTATCCGCGCAGTCCGCTACCGGCATAAACAACCTGTCCAGAAGCAGCTGCCAGCACAGGCTCTCCCAATTTTCCGCCAATATCAATACCTTTATTCAATCCATTGCTCCCCTGAAATGATGACAAAAGTGCACCCTGCGCAGGCCAGCGCCATTGTGGTGCAGCGCCAACCATAGGTGACAATTTTGTTTCAGGCGACAATTTTGTTGAATTTTTTTTACGAGGATAGCCTGCCTGTGTTTTATTGGTCAAGCGACTATTGAGGTTCTTATTACCCGGAAGCCTAGTTTTTGCGGAAGCCAAATCCAAACGGATAACCTGCCCCGGTTTAATAATATAAGGCTTTGATATTGAATTATATTTTGCCAATTCTTCGTATTTAAACCCATAGCGCCAGGCAATTGAATAGAGGGTATCACCTGGAACCACTCGATAAGTAGAAGGAGGGTTAGTGCTAACAACTGCACTTTTTTGAGCCTGAAACGGCGATAGAAAGGAACAGGAAGCGCAAACAAAAGTGATCAATAAAGAGAACAATAATTTCATTGTTTTGGTGGGTCTATGCCCTGTTATTGATCTGGTGTGGGGTTTAGCTAACAAGAGATATAACCCCATTTTTATTCCTTTTTATGCTCAAAAAGTCAGTTTTATTGAAAAATTATCTAATATTTTTATATAAAAACGCACAAAAAGAGACCTCGAGACGCCATTATTCACTGCAAATTCATCTTGTAAGCACTTTTATGCAGCACAGCCAACCCCAAGTTTTAGCGCCTACCCAAGCTAATAAAAAGAAACTTCGTTAACGTGCTGTGCCTGATAAAAAGGGAACAAACTTAACCGGCTCCAGCACCTGGGTGACAAAATCTGCGCTGTCACCATCGCGCATAATTAAATGCAAATGCTGCTCCCTTCCCCCCACGGGAATAACCAGTACGCCACCGGGTGCCAATTGCTTTAACAGTTCATCAGGTACCGCTTGGGGAGCCGCCGTACTGAGTATCCCATCGTAGGGGCCGGCCTCCGGCCAGCCAAAGCCGCCATCGGCATGGCGATACTGGATATTGCGCAAGCCCAGCTGACGCAAGCGCTCGCGCGCCCTATCCTGTAAAGGCTTAATGCGCTCCACGGTATAAACCTCGGGAACCAGCTGCGCCAAAATACTGGTTTGATAACCCGATCCCGTGCCAACC
>CAMLRI010000188.1 GCA_946482385.1 uncultured Cellvibrio sp. | reverse complement strand
ACGCCGGCATTCCACCCATCTGGACCCTGGAGCAAGCCCTGGGTTATGCGCGGGAAGTGGAGGATTGTTTGCGCAGCGATCATTTCCACACTTATCTCGCGGCCATGTATGGCAACGAGCCAGCGCAGTGGAGCGATGATCTACAAGGCCTGGATCGGCTGCGGCTGATCACCAATTATTTTACCCGCATGCGCTTTTGCAGCGCCGAGGGCGAACTGGAACTGGCCACCAAGGAAAGCGCCGCCGGTGCCCCCCCGGGCTTTGCTCCCTGGTATTCCTACCTGCAACGCAAAACCCGTTTGCAGCCCATAGTATTCGGCCACTGGGCAGCACTGGAAGGCAAGGTACAGGCGGCTAATGTTTTCGCTCTGGATACCGGCTGCGTATGGGGCGGCTCACTGACTGCCATGCGCCTGGAGGATCGGCAACGCTTTGCTTGCGATTGTCTCGCGTAAAGCGTTATTCGCTATATCAAAAAATCTTTTAAGTTTTATTTTTTCCTTTGATAGCCTTTGCTTGCGTTTTATATCTTCATAGTTATATTTAAACCATTGTTTAGTCGCTAGTCAGTTGTTAGCAGGGCACTTTGCCCTGTTGTGATTAGCCTTCGTTGTTGTGTGTTGGAATTGCGGTGTCCGGTTTTTTTGGTACGTCCTGTGTTCTGGCCCCATGTCTTTTATGCCGCCAGTTGGCTGTTCTTGTTGTCAGGTCGCGCCATGCAGCGCTAGCGTCGGGTTGCCCGGTTAAATGCTAGCGAGATTCACCTGATTCCTTTGGCTAGGTTGATCCTGTTATGCAACCCCATTAATCCAATGGGTTAGTTGCACCACTTAGCCTGCATAGTTTGTTGCTGTTGTGAGTGTTCATTCCCATTTTGCTGGCGGAAGGCCTGCTCACACTTGCGCATCTGCGATTTCCAAAATTAACGTCAATAAAGAAGAAGGAGTCGTGCAGTGAAGTGCAATTTATTGCAGCTGTTAAGCAGCGCTGCTTTAGCGCCGCTGGCCCTGGCTAGTAATGCCTGGGCCACTACCCCCAAATACAATATGACCCAGGGTGTCACCGACATTAGCCAGCAGGTTTACAACCTGCATATGATCATCTTTTATATCTGCTGTGCTATTGCGGTGATCGTTTTTGGTTTGATGTTTTGGTCGATCCTGCACCATCGCAAATCCAAGGGTGCAACGCCGGCGCAATTCCACGGCAGCCTGAAAATGGAAATTATCTGGACTGCCATCCCGGTATTAATCCTGGTAGCTATGGCGGTGCCCGCCACCCGCACCCTGGTGGCGATGGAAGATACCTCCAAGGCCGACATCACCGTGTTAATCACCGGCTCCCAGTGGAAGTGGCACTACAAATATCTGGAATATCCCATCGAGTTTTATTCGCTGCTGGCAACACCGCGCGAACAAATCAACAATCAATCCGATAAAAATGATCTCTATCTGTTGGAAGTGGATAAGCCTTTGGTTATTCCCACCCATAAAAAAGTGCGCTTCCTAGTTACCTCCGACGATGTGATCCACTCCTGGTGGGTGCCTGCTTTTGCTGTGAAAAAAGATGCCAACCCCGGCTTTATTAACGAAACCTGGACCCGTGTTGAGCAGGAAGGTATTTACCGTGGCCAGTGCGCTGAATTGTGCGGTAAAGATCACGCCTTTATGCCAGTGGTGGTAGAAGCTAAATCGCCAGAAGCTTTTGAGCGCTGGACGCAAGAGCAAATCGCCGCGCAAGAAGCTGCCAAAGCCGCCGAGGCCGCCAAGGGCAGAATGAGCATGGAAGAATTAATGGCAGAAGGCCAACGCATTTACGAAACCCACTGCGCCGCTTGCCACCAGGTGTCGGGCGAAGGCTTACCTGGAGTTATTCCTGCGCTTAAGGGCAGCAAAATGGTTACCCAGGATATTCCCGCCCATATCAATATCGTGTTGCACGGCAAACCGGGCACAGCCATGCAGGCTTACGCAAAACAATTAAGTAACAGTGAAATAGCTGCCGTGATTACTTACGAGCGCAACGCCTGGGGCAACAACACTGGCGACTTGGTTCAACCTGCGGATGTAGCCGCAGCCCAAACAGCGGAGAAATAATAATGAGCAGCGAGCACAGCAGCACTATGGCGCACCCTGCCCACGAGGATCACGACCACAAACCTCATGGCATTAGCCGCTGGTTGTACACCACCAACCACAAGGATATAGGCACACTCTATTTGGTATTTGCGCTGATTATGTTGTTTATCGGCGGCATCTTGGCGATGGTGATTCGCGCCGAACTCTTCCAGCCTGGTTTGCAATTTGTCGACCCGCATTTTTTCAACCAGATGACCACCATGCACGGTTTAATTATGGTGTTCGGCGCCATTATGCCCGCCTTTGTCGGCCTGGCTAATTGGATGGTGCCGCTGATGATTGGCGCACCGGATATGGCACTGCCGCGCATGAACAACTGGAGTTTTTGGATTTTGCCTTGCGCATTTTTAATTTTGTTATCCACCCTGTTTATGGAGGGCGGTGCACCGGCGGCAGGTTGGACTTTCTATGCGCCGCTATCGACCACTTACAGCAACGACAGCACTGCATTTTTTGTATTTGCGGTACACCTGATGGGTGTCTCCTCCATCATGGGTGCCATCAATGTGATTGTAACTATTTTTAATTTGCGCGCCCCGGGTATGACCTGGATGAAACTGCCGCTGTTTGTGTGGACCTGGTTGATTACCGCGTTTTTATTAATTGCGGTAATGCCCGTGTTGGCCGGCGCCGTTACCATGGTGCTCACCGATAAATATTTTGGCACCAGCTTTTTTAATGCTGCCGGCGGCGGCGACCCGGTGTTGTTCCAGCATATTTTTTGGTTTTTTGGCCACCCCGAAGTTTACATCATGATCCTGCCGGCCTTTGGTGTTGTCTCCGCCATAGTGCCCACCTTTGCGCGCAAGCCATTGTTTGGTTATGAATCCATGGTGATCGCCACCGCCAGTATCGCGTTCTTGTCGTTTATTGTGTGGGCGCATCATATGTTTACCACCGGCATGCCGGTGGCTGCCGAATTATTTTTTATGTACGCCACCATGCTAATCGCTGTGCCCACCGGGGTAAAAGTCTTTAACTGGGTGGCCACTATGTGGCGCGGTGCGCTCACCTTTGAAGTGCCCATGATGTTTGCTATTGCCTTTATTGTGTTGTTTACCATTGGCGGCTTGTCCGGTTTGATGCTTGCCATAGTGCCGGCGGATTTCCAATATCACGATACCTACTTTGTGGTGGCGCATTTCCACTATGTGCTGGTAACCGGCGCGCTCTTCGGCATTATTTCCGGGGTTTATTTCTGGCTGCCCAAGTGGACAGGGGTAATGTACAGCGAAAAATTGGCCCAAGCCCATTTTTGGTGTTCGCTGGTTTCCGTTAACCTGTTGTTCTTCCCCATGCACTTTGTCGGCCTGGCCGGCATGCCGCGCCGCATTCCCGATTATGCGCTGCAATTTGCCGATATGAATGCACTCATCAGCGTTGGTGGCCTGCTGTTTGGTTTGTCGCAGCTGCTATTGGTGTGGACAGTGGTGCGCGCTATGCGCGGCAAGGGTGAAAAAGCATCGGATCGAGTGTGGGAAGGCGCTCGTGGCCTGGAGTGGGAAATTCCATCGCCAGCGCCTTATCACACTTTCCAAACACCGCCGGTTGTTAAAGATTACCAGCATTAATTAGTCAGCTTTAAACAGGAAGGTGTATATGGGCTCACATGCTGCATTGGTGCGCAAACTTTTGCTGGCCTGTGTTGCCATGTTCGCTTTTGGTTTTGCCTTGGTGCCGCTTTACGATGTGTTTTGCCGCTACACCGGGCTCAATGGCAAAACCGCTAACCAGCCGGCGCAAGTGTCGCGGCGGGTAGATGAAAGCCGCAGTATTACCGTGGAATTTTTGGCAACCCGCGATAGCGCTATGCCCTGGGACTTCGCCCCGGAAATCATGCGTATCAATGTTCATCCCGGCGAAGTTAAAGTCATTCATTATCTGGCGGCTAACCATGCCGATCACGCCATGGTGGGGCGCGCCGTGCCCTCAGTTTCTCCCGGCCAGGCGGCGCAATATTTTAAAAAAATTGAGTGTTTTTGTTTTGTTGAACAGCCTTTGGATCGCGGTGAGCAAAAATCCATGCCGGTACAGTTTTATATAGATCCAGATATACCCGCGAGCGTGAACACCATAACCCTGTCCTACCGTTTATATGAGGCTGAGCCGCAAACAGCCAGTCGCTAGGAAAAACCGTGGAGGAATGCACATGAGTACGGCCCACGAAAAGTATTATGTTCCCCATCAAAGCCCCTGGCCCATAGTGGGCGCTGTGGCCATGCTGTGCATTGGTTACGGCGCAGGCTTATTGGTGGTGCAGTCTGCTGCCGATAAGTTTCCCTTTGGCGGCTTTTTATTGCTGCTGGGTGCGTTGATTTTATTTGGCATGCTGTATGGCTGGTTTAGCAATGTTATCGAAGAGTCCACCGCCGGGCTTTATTCGGCGCAAATGGATCGCTCTTTCCGCCAGGGCATGAGCTGGTTTATTTTTTCCGAGGTGATGTTTTTTGCGGCGTTTTTCGGTGCGCTATTTTATGCGCGCATGATCGCTGTGCCCTGGTTGGGTGGCGCCAGTAATAATGTAATGACGGGCGAAATTCTGTGGCCCAATTTTGATGCTATTTGGCCGCTGGTAACCACGCCAGGCGGTACGCAAACCCAGGCCATGCCCTGGAGCGGCATTCCCCTCTACAACACCCTGATCTTGTTGGCATCGTCCATTACTTTGCAATTTGCTCACACAGGCGTGGAAAGGGGCAGATACTTGCAGGTGGGGCTGTTCATGATGCTGACCATATTTTTAGGCTTGGTGTTTTTGGGTTTGCAGGCTTATGAATATATCCATGCCTATCAGGATTTAGGCCTGCGCCTGGATTCGGGTGTGTACGGCAACACCTTTTTCTTGCTCACAGGTTTTCACGGTTTGCACGTCACCCTGGGCACCATTTTCCTGATTGTGGTATTTGTGCGCATGATGGTGAATAACACCTTCACGCCCGAGCGCCACTTTGCCTTCCAGGCCGCGGCCTGGTATTGGCACTTTGTGGATGTGGTTTGGTTAAACCTGTTTATTTTTGTGTATGTGCTGTAAAGCGAAAATGCTAATAAGGGCGGGGGTTGGGGGTTATAACTCCCGCCAGCATCAGCACAATCAGTATGGCCAGCACCAGCGCCGAAAAAAATAACCGCCGCCCCAGGAACTGGCTCATTTTTGGCGAATGTTCATCGTTTTTAATCATGATGTAGAGCGCGCGAAACAAATTAAACGTAACGAATAACAGCAAAATTACGATAATAATTTTTACCAGCATGGCCGCTTGCCTCGGGAGTGTGTGTGACGATTATAGCCTTCAATCACTATTGGGTTATACGCTGGCACT
>CAMLRI010000187.1 GCA_946482385.1 uncultured Cellvibrio sp. | reverse complement strand
GCGCTGGGGCATGGAGTTGCTGTGCAAGCGCGCCGTGCAAGGCATAGTGCTCAGCTCCGCGGTGTTTCTGGCAGTGCAATGGCTAAACCCACCCAGCCTGGTAGCTTTTTTACTCTATGCCGCCGTGTTGTTTTTTTGTTTTGGGGTGGTGTTTGGCAATGTGAATGCCATGGCCATGGAACCCATGGGCCACGTGGCAGGTATAGCGGCAGCGGTAATAGGCGCTGCGTCATCAATCATCTCCATGGTAATTGGCACCATTATTGGCCAGCTGTACAACGGCACCCTGGTGCCGGTCACCACTGGTTTTCTGCTCCTGGGCGCACTGGCTTATCTGCTACTTTTACTGGCCAAAACCCTGAAAGACAGGGATGCATCCCAAGAAGCCCTAGTAATACCTGATTAAAATTCGATCTATTGCTAGCTAATCCACAAGGAAGTGCGTAGGATGCGCCCCGGCACCCTTAGGTCAGTGCCACCCTCCTTTGCTTGCCATGCCCAACGCCAATCGCCTGGGCTGGCCACATCCCCGCTCGCCAGACCTTGCCCGCCCTGCGGGAGGCCGAGCCACAGGAATCCTCTATGTCGTTTGAAACTCTCGGTCTGCGGGCCGATATTTTGCGTGCTATTGCCGATGAAGGTTACAGCACCCCTACCCCTATTCAACAACAAGCCATACCGGCCGTCATTAAAGGTGGCGATATTCTTGCCGCCGCCCAAACCGGTACCGGCAAAACCGCCGGCTTTACCCTGCCCCTGCTGGAAAAACTGAGCCAGCGCGAACCCGGTAAAAATGCCCAAGGCCGCCGCCCGGTGCGCGCGCTGATTTTAACCCCCACCCGCGAACTGGCCGCCCAGGTGCACGACAGTGTGCGCACCTATGGCAAATACCTGCGCCTGCGCTCGGCGGTTGTGTTTGGCGGTGTGAGCATTAACCCGCAAATGATGACCCTGCGCGGCGGCGTGGATATTTTGGTGGCCACCCCCGGCCGCCTGCTCGATCTGGTCAACCAAAATGCGCTATCCCTGCGCGAGGTGGAAATTCTGGTACTGGACGAAGCCGACCGTATGCTCGATATGGGCTTTATCCACGACATTAAAAAAGTGCTGGCCCTGCTGCCCAAACAACGCCAGAACCTGCTGTTTTCTGCCACCTTTTCCGATGAGATCAAAGCCCTGGCCGACAAGCTGCTCAACAGCCCCACGCTGATTGAAGTGGCGCGCCGCAACACCGCCAGCGAGCGGGTTGCCCAGCGCATTTTGCCGGTGGATCGCAACCGCAAGCGCGAACTCTTGTCGCACCTGATTAGCGATGGCGCCTGGGAACAAGTGCTGATTTTTACCCGCACCAAACACGGCGCCAACAAGCTTACCGAGCAGTTGCAGGACGATGGCATCAGCGCCGCCGCCATCCACGGCAACAAAAGCCAGGGCGCGCGCACCAAGGCCCTGGAAGATTTTAAATCGGGGCAAATCCGCGCCCTGGTCGCTACCGATATTGCCGCGCGCGGTATCGACATTGACCAACTGCCCTATGTAGTGAATTACGAGCTGCCCAATGTGCCGGAAGATTATGTGCACCGCATTGGCCGCACTGGTCGCGCCGACGCCGAGGGCGAGGCTGTATCCCTGGTGTGCGTGGATGAACACAGCTTTTTACGCGACATTGAAAAACTGATTAAACGCGATATTCCCCGCGAAACCATCGCCGGCTTTGAGCCAGATCCCAATGCCAAACCCGAGCCGATTGTGCTGGGGCGCCGCATGACCATAGGCGCAGGCGCTGGCAAAGGCCAGGGGCGCAGCAATAAGCCCGGCCTGGGGCAAAAACCCAAAAATGGCAACCATAAAAAAGGCGGTGACAGCCAAGGGCGCAATTCCCAAGGGCCATCGGCCAATGGCAACCGCCAGGGGCAAAAACCTGGCAGCCAAGGTGCCAATAAAAACCATGGTCGCCCACAATCCAGTGGCGCCAAACCCCAGCGCCCACGGGCACAGGGTTAAGTAGCAAACCATTCCGCCCCAAACAACAACGCCCGGCACTGCCGGGCGTTGTTGTTTGTAAAACCTGTTTTATGGTGATGCTTAACGCTGCATATCGTACTTGCGCATTTTTTCCACCAAGGTAGTGCGTCGCACACAGAGTTTATCCGCCGCCCGCGCCACTACCCCGCCGCAATCATTCAGCGCCTGCTGGATCAAACTCATCTCCAATTTGGTGATGTATTCGCGCAAATCTATGCCCTGCTCCGGTAGCAGCAGAGTATCGTTCATGCTCACATAGCCAGCGCCAGCGGCCTGCTCGCCCCCCGCAGAAGACGCATGGACAAAATCCTCTTCAGTCACATCCACATGGCGGTACTTGGGCGGCAAATCCTGCACGCCTATCACACCATAGGGATGCATAATTGCCATGCGTTCCACCAGGTTAGCCAGCTCGCGTACATTGCCGCTCCACTCGTGCTGGCACAGCGACATAATCGCCGCCGAATTAAAACGAATAGAGCCGCGCTGCTCACTTTCCATGCGCGATACCAGTTCGTTGATCAGCAGAGGAATATCTTCAGCGCGGTCTTTTAAGGATGGCAATTCAATGGGAAACACGTTAAGGCGGTAATACAAATCCTCGCGGAAGGTGTTGTCGCCAATCATCTGCTCCAGGTTGCGGTGGGTAGCGGCAATAATGCGCACATCCACACTTTGGGTACGGTTGCTGCCAACCCGCTCGAAACAGCGCTCCTGTAACACCCGCAGGATTTTTACCTGCATATTCAGTGGCATATCGCCAATTTCATCGAGAAATAAGGTGCCGCCTTCGGCCAATTCAAAACGCCCGGCACGGGCATTGATGGCCCCGGTAAAGGCGCCTTTTTCGTGGCCAAACAGTTCACTTTCCAATAGTTCAGCGGGAATAGCGCCACAATTTACCGGCACAAAAGGTTTGTCGCGGCGCGGCGAGTTGTAGTGAAGGTTGCGCGCCACCACTTCTTTACCCGTGCCGGATTCGCCGGTAATCAATACCGACACATCTTTATCGGCCACCTGTGCCATCATTTCGCGCACATTCTGGATTTCGCGGCTGGTGCCAACCAGGCTGCGGAATAAATGTACCGGGCGCTGCAGAGGCTGGCGCTTGGCATTGGATTGGGCTTCGCGATACAACTGGGCGCGGTGGAGGGTATCCACCAATTTGTTATAAGTAGGTGGCACCGAAAGATTGGCGATTACCATAAAGCGGTAGGGTTCATCCAGGGCATCCGCCGCCGATTGGTTTTCATCGCCGACCATAATGATGGCCAACTCATCATTCCAGGAGCGGATTTCTTTTAACAGTTGCGCCAGGCTGCGCTGGCTATCGCGGTAATCGCCAATAAAAATGGCGACATAATCCTCGCCACCATTTTCTTCGGCAACCGCAGCCTGCCAGGTATCGCTGGCCGCAACCAAAGTGGTCTCATTCAAAAAATCGAGCAGGATTTTTAAATCATGACTGCGCGATGGATTGTCATCTATGACAAGCACTTTATTGTTGCGCCACATACCCCAAACCCTTTTTATGTGTCACTTATTCTTTTGCACGGGAGCAAACAACAACCGGGCAACTCGATGACTAAATTGGAGTAAGTAATAGACGAGACTGTGAAACCAGTCAAACTAATGACGAATTTTTTTTGGCGAAAAGGCACACAGAAAACAAAGCGGGCAAATAACCGCCAAAAAGTTGCCAAAACAAGCAGTAAGAGATTGCCCCAGGGATTAGCGCTCAGGCGCTATTTCATCCCAGGCAGATTTGAGGGTTTTAAGCAGTTGGATAACTTCACTGATCTTGTCGTTATCGTTTTCGGCGGAGGCTTCTAACAAACGAAAATTCATATACTCGTAAAGTTTATCCAGATTGTCCGAGAGTTCGCCGGCATCCATATCCAAGGAACTGCGCAGGCCACCAATAATGCCTATGGCCTTGCTCAGGTTTTCGCCTTTTGCCGCGTAATCGGCGCGGGATAAAGCCCCCTGGGCAGCAGCCAAACGCCCCAGGGCACCTTCAAATAACAACTGGATCAAGCGATGAGGGGAAGCAGAGGTGACTTGCGATTCGATACCCAGCTTGCGGTATTGTTTAAGCGCTTCTTGCGGGTTGTAGTTAGACACAAGGGGCTCCTGCTAACCAATTGGCAATGAATGAACCAATAAAGGCTAGCAGGCCTTATAGGGTTTTGCGAGTTTTGTTATAAGCCCCTGTTTTTAACAACTTATCCTGACAGGCTGCCAGCTATGGGAATACCTAACAGAAACTACTGATTACTAATGATTAGCAAGCAAATTAACCTGTTGCTGGCATTGGGCAATCAAACCGGCATAAACCCCCTTGAGCTCGCTGAGTGCGCGCACCAGGGTTGTTTTGTCGTCTTTGTTGGCAGCGATAACTCGATCAATCAAGAGCACGCAAATGCGATCCAACTGGCGTACCCTCACCCAATCTTCTTGCTGTAAGGCCTGGCTCAATTCGCATTGCAGGCCGCGCATCATTACCACCCCAGACTCGCCGGTATAATCCGGCTGGGGAACTGCGTGTAAATGCCGCACCATTATCATTCCCCCCTTGCCTGAGGGGCGCCAATGGAATCCCAAGCCATTTTGATTTCAACCAACAGCTGCGTACATTCATCCAGGTACTCAGGTTTGTTTTCATAATTCGCCTGGGTTAAGCGGCGAATAATGTAGTCATACAGCGAATCCAGGTTGGCTGCCAATTCACCGCCTTCGCGATCATTCAAACTGCCCTGCAAGCCTCCCACAATGTTGACAGCCTTGCCCAATAACTCGCCCTTGCGCGCGAATTGTTTTTGCTGCATAGCACCTTTGGCCTGGGCGATACGCTCCAGGGCGCCTTCGAACAACATTTGAATCAAACGATGAGGCGAAGCAGCCTCAACACCGGAATGAACTTTTACACTGGAATAATGCTGGATAGCAGAGTAGGAATTCATAACGCGTCCGGAATTATTAAGGGGTTAAGATTTCGCACCAGGCCCGCAAGCCCGCGCCTTAAAAGCTAGCGGCGCCTTGGCCAAAATCTTTACCCCTGATTTTGCTATCCATAGAAAAAATCTAAAAAAAGCTCGCATCCTCCTTTTAAGGATTAACCTCACCCACAAAGGGATAAAGTCGCCGGATTCATTGCCAATTCAGCCGCAGGAGCGTAAACCATGGTTTTCCCTCCTCCCCAAGGAAGCACCTATGCCTCGCCCATTACTGCTGACAAGCCTCCCCCTGATCATGGCGTTAACCTTGGCCAGTGCGAGTACCCAAGCCGAATTCTTTCGCTGCGGTAAAAAACTGATCGAAGTTGGTGATACCAAGGCCGATGTGATGAGCATTTGCGGCGCCCCCCAGATGACCGACCAGTATTGCGAACCCCTAACCAGCAATCTGCAAATCCAGGCCCAGCAACAAGGTGATAACAACATCCAA
>CAMLRI010000186.1 GCA_946482385.1 uncultured Cellvibrio sp. | reverse complement strand
GGCGAGCCGAGGGCGGCGGGCTAAAGTTTTCGCCTACCCGGCGCGCCAACAACTCGTTGTAGCTCATCACACTGGCGTCGTCGGCCGTGTCTGCCAAGTGCTTTTGCTGCTCTTGGTATGCCGCCTGCTGGCGGCGAATTTCTTCTTGCGCTTGCTGCTCACGCTTACGTTTTTGCTCAGCTTCGGCTTTGCGGCGCTCATCTTCCAGCTTCTTTTTGCGCTCCGCCTCTGCTTTTTCGCGCGCCACCTTGGCTTGCTGATCTTTCAGCTTTTGCTGCTTGATCGCCTCTTCTTTTTTAGCGGCCGCCTCTTTGGCTGCCTGCTCTTTTTGCTTTTGGACTTTGGCTTCCGCCTCTTTGCGCTCCTGCGCTTCGCGGTTTTTAAGGTTTTTTAAATCCTCGTAACGCTTGGCATCCAGGTTTTGCTCTTTGGGTTGCGGCGGTGCAGCCTTGGCCTTGGGTTTAAAATCCACCAAAGTGGCTGTGACGTAGCGCGCTGGAATTGGCTCAGGCTCCTTTAAGCCAAAAAAACTCCAATCGCCCAAAAACAGCACCAGGATCAGCAAATGCAAAAGCACACTGATCACCAAGGGCATGGAAAAGCGCTGATCTAACACCATAGTTTGATCACATCCCCACTAGCGGGAGGGCTCGGTAATCAAGCCCACCGAGGGAGCGCCGGCGGTTTTCAAATCGCCCATCAGGGCAACTACTGCACCGTACTCAACACTTTTATCACCCTGTACAAACACGGGGGTATTGGGTTTTTCCGCCAATACTTTACTGACAATGGATTTGATCTCTGCCAGAGGGCGCGGCTTTTCCGGGTCGCCTCCTACTTCTATGTAGTAAGTGCCATCTTTTTTGATGGAAACAGTAATGGGTTCATCTTCCTTACTTTCAACCGGATCGGCGGCGGCCTTGGGCAGCTCGACCTTAATCCCCTGGTTCATCATGGGCGCCGCGATCATAAACACAATCAACAACACCAACATAACGTCGATCAAGGGCACTACGTTAATTTCGGCCTTGAGCTTTTTTTTGATCGGCGGTCCAAATCCAGACATACGCTTAACCTGCTAGTTGACTCTGGGTACAGATTTACTTGCTGTGAACCTGGCGATGCAGGATCGCGGAGAACTCTTCGGCGAAGGTCTGGTAATTGGCCAACAAACTTTCGGCCCGGGCGGAAAACTTGTTGTAAGCCAATACTGCCGGGATAGCGGCAAACAAGCCCATGGCGGTGGCGATCAATGCCTCGGCGATACCGGGGGCCACGGTAGCCAGGCTGGGTTGGCCGGCATTGGCAATGTTCA
This sequence comes from uncultured Cellvibrio sp., assembly GCA_946482385.1. The sequence continues at coordinate 4,178 of CAMLRI010000186.1, read as the reverse complement.
AAAAGGACACCATGATGCCCCACACAGTTCCAAACAAGCCGATGTAAGGGCTAACCGAAGCCACGCTGGCGAGGAAGGGCAAATTCTCTTCCAGTTTTTCCTGCTCGCGCGCCAAGGCAACGCGCATAGCGCGCATGGAACCTTCCATGACAGCATCGGAATCGGCACCGGCGGTTTGGCGCAAACGGGTAAATTCTTTAAAGCCGGCGCGAAAAATATTTTCGATACCCTCGGACAAATCGGTGCGGCCATTGCCCTGACGGTAGAGCTGGTTGAGGTCTATGCCCGACCAGAATTGTTTTTCAAAATAACTAAAGGCACTGGATGCTTTGCGCTGATAGCGTTCGCGCTGGAAAATCATCGCCCAGGACACCACGGATGCCAGCACCAGAATCAGCATAACCAGCTGTACCAGAAAGCTGGCCTCAAGAATCAGGTGGGTAATCGACAAGCTGTTATCCGTTGCTGGCATAGGACTTAAACTCTTCACTCAATGATGGGTAAATAACAGTGGCTGGGCGACAATTCCGGCCGCCCAAAAAGCGCGCGTATCATAGCCTAAAGCGCGCAGGAATTCTGTACAGGTACCGGGCCCCTACAGGAATATTTAACACGCCAAACCAGACAACCTTGGTTGGTTTTTACTCCTGGCTTTCCTGCAGGCGTTTCGGCATAGGCATAGCAAAATGCAAATAGGCATTGTTGGTTAAAATTCGACCGCGCGGCGTGCGCGCCATAAAACCCTGCTGGATCAGGTAGGGCTCAATCACATCCTCTATGGTGCCGCGATCTTCACTAATGGCCGCCGCCAAACTCTCGACCCCAACCGGGCCACCATCAAAATTATTGATCATCGCCAACAGCAGGCGGCGATCCATATGATCAAAACCGCGCTCATCCACATTGAGCATATTGAGCGCCTGATCCGCCAGCGCCGAGGTTACGCGGCCATCGCCTTTGACCTCGGCAAAATCCCGCACCCGGCGCAGCAAGCGGTTGGCGATACGCGGTGTACCGCGGGAGCGCTTGGCCACTTCGGCGGCGCCCTGCTCTTCCATGCTCACCCCCAAAAGGGCGGCGGAGCGCGCCACTATGTGGGTGAGGTCGGCCACGCTGTAAAACTCCAGACGCTGGACTATGCCGAACCTGTCGCGCAGCGGTGAGGTAAGCAAACCCGCGCGGGTGGTGGCGCCCACCAGGGTAAAGGGTGGCAAATCCAGTTTGATCGAGCGCGCGGCCGGGCCTTCGCCGATCATGATGTCCAACTGGAAATCCTCCATCGCCGGGTAGAGGATTTCCTCCACCACCGGACTCAGGCGGTGGATTTCGTCGATAAACAATACGTCGCCCGCTTCCAGGTTGGTGAGCATGGCGGCCAGGTCGCCCGCCTTTTCCAACACCGGCCCCGAGGTACTTTTAAGCGATACCCCCATTTCATTGGCGATGATATTGGCCAGGGTGGTTTTACCCAGGCCGGGCGGGCCAAACACCAGGGTATGATCGAGAGCCTCGCCGCGCTTTTTGGCGGCACTGATAAATATCTCCATCTGCTCGCGCACCGCCGGCTGGCCTATGTAATCCGCCAGGGTTTTGGGGCGCACCGCGCGATCTACCTGGTCTTCGCGGTCTTTGGCAGTGGGCGCTATTAAGCGGTCAGTCTCGATCATGGTAAAAGCCCGGGCATCTTGCGGTGAAAAAACTGAATTTCGGCTGAATCATTTAGGCGCTGGCCAAACTGCGCAGCGCCATGCGGATAAGCTCCTCGCTGCTCGCCTCGGGTTTTTGCTTGGCGGCAACAGCAATCATTTTGGCGGCATCCACAGGTTTGTAGCCCAGGGCAATCAGTGCACTTTCGGCTTCGGCATACATATCGTTATCGCTGGCGATAGCCTGGATTTCGCCGTGGGCGAGCAGATCGCCCTGGGGCAGATCCCAATTTTTCAGGCGGTCGCGCAACTCTATCACCAAGCGTTCGGCAGTTTTCTGGCCTATACCCGGCACCTTGGTGAGGGCTTTGACATTGTTGTCGCGCACACAGCGGGCAATATCGTCGGATTCCATGCCCGAGAGAATCGCCACCGCCAGCTTGGGGCCGACGCCATTGACCTTGATAAGGGTGCGAAACAGCGAGCGGTCGCGCTGCTCGGCAAAGCCAAACAGTTGGTGCAGGTTTTCGGTGATGGACAAGTGGGTGTGCAGTACTACCTCCTGCCCCAGGGCGGGCAAGCGATAAAAAGTGGTCATAGGCGCCTGCAATTCATAGCCAACGCCCATGACGTCGAGCAATAAATAAGGAGGCTGTTTTTCCACAAGGATTCCGCGCAAACGTCCGATCATAAGCCTGGGCTTCCGTGATAGGGGGCGATTAACTGTTTTTATAAACAGTAGTTTGGCGGGCATTGTAAAGCAGATTCCCCCCGAGAGACACCGCTAAGTCGCCAGCCGCTGAAATATTGCTGTGCCATACTTTTAAGGCCTGTTGGCAGCCTATTTGCTGTGCAGATACAAGAAACCCCTGCTCTAGCCAAACCGCCAGGTACGCCTATGTTTTCTTGTCGCGATTTGCACCAACCCCGCAGCTTGCCCCAGTGGCGCCGCGCCATCGGCGATATGTACCTGGCGCCCGAAGCCCCCTATGTCGCCGAACTCATAGCCTGGTTGGATCAGGATGCCGCGCAGCAGGCGCAGATCAGCCAATCGAGCCTGGCGTTTTTGCAGCGCTGGCGCAGCGCCCAGGCACAGCGGCGCGACTGGCCGCAGGAATTCCTCCACGCCTATGGCCTGGATACCCGCGAAGGGGTGGTGTTGATGTGCCTGGCCGAAGCCCTGGTGCGGATTCCCGACGCGGCCAGCGCGCGGGAACTTATTGCCGACAAACTCAACAGTGCTCACTGGCAAGGGCGTTTGGGCGAGCACCCGCGCTGGATGGTCAACGCCACCACCTGGGCGCTAATGTGGGGCGAGCGGCTGCTGGAGCCCTGGGATTCGGCTGGCGTTATTACCCGTTTAGTGCGCCGCCTGAGTGAGCCTGTGATCCACAAAGCCCTGGAGCAGGCAGTGTTGTGGCTGGCCGATAGTTTTGTGTTTGCCCCCAGCCTGGACCAGGCATTAACCCGCGTCGCCGCTATTGACCAGCGCGAAGCGCAACTGCGCTGGCACTACTCCTTCGACCTGCTGGGCGAAGCCGCCATCACCCAGGCAGTTGCCCATCAATACCGCCAACAGTATTTGGATAGCCTGGCCAGATTGGCGCAAACCGATCGGCGCGAGCGCTTTAGCCTGTCGATCAAACTCAGCGCCCTGCACCCGCGCTACGAAGCATTGCAAGAGCAACAACTCTTGGCAGATTTGATCGGCAGCGGCCCTGCCCCCGGTTTTTTGGTGCAGCTAGCCCAGGCAGCGCGGGCAGCCGGGGTGGATCTGACCATAGATGCAGAGGAATCCGAGCGATTAGAGCTGTCGCTCAAGCTAGTGGAGGCCTGCCTGCGCCACCCACTAGTGGCAGGCTGGAGCGGTTTGGGCCTGGCGGTGCAGGCCTACTCCAAGCGCGCCTTGCCGGTGCTGGGGTTTCTGGAGCAGTTGGCACAGGAGCTGGGCATTGGCCTGAATATCCGCCTGGTAAAAGGCGCCTACTGGGATAGCGAAATCCACTGGGCCGAGCGCTCCGGCCTGGCCGACTACCCGGTGTTTACCGCCAAGGCTGCTACCGATATCAGCTACCTCGCCTGCGCCAAGTTCCTGCTGCAATGCCAACACTTACAGCCGCAATTCGCCACCCACAATGCCGTCACCCTGTGCAGCCTGCTGGCCATGGCCGCAGGCCGACCCCTGGAATTCCAGCGGTTACAGGGCATGGGCGAGAGCCTTTACCGCCAGCTGCTGGCCGAGCAACCCCAGGTGCACTGCCGGGTTTACGCACCTATCGGCCAATACGCCGAGCTATTGCCCTACCTGGTGCGGCGCCTGCTGGAAAACGGCGCCAATGCCTCCTTTATTAACCAGCTGAACCAACAGGGTGTGAACTTGGAACAGCTGGCGCAGCATCCGCTCAGCCAGCTGCCCAGCCTGCCGGCACTGCCCTTGCCAGATGCCATGTTTACCCACCAGGAGCCACAGCTGTCGCGCTGCAATTCCCGCGGTTTTAACCTGGCAGTAAGCGCACACAGGCAGCCGCTCGT